>DASRUL010000015.1:0-18883 GCA_035655455.1 Candidatus Nanoarchaeia archaeon
TTTTTCGTTGGTATGCGGGGTGTTGGCAGTTGTTTTTATTGAAAGAAAATTTTATTTTATTCTTTTAAGTGTGTTATCCTTGGTTTTTGATATTCTTGATGGGAATCTTGCGCGTTTTATTAAGAAGGAGACTGAGTTTGGGAAGTGGGCTGATCACATCGCTGATCGTTCAGTAGAATTTTTGTTGATTATTGCTGCTCCTGCGGCGTTGGGTTTGAAACTTGTTACAGGGGTGTTGTTTTTGGCGCAACAACTGTTGTTTTTAAAGACGAAGACGATATTTTTTGGAAGGGCGTTGATGATGGCGTTCTTTGCTTTCGGTTTTTTTGAGTCAGGAGTTATTGTTGCTGGTGTGGTGTATTTATCTGGATTGTTGTGGCAGCTGAAGAAGTTCTTGAAAGGTTAAAATTTTTTAAAGGTTTTAAGAATTTCGGAGATACTAATAACTACGGGCAATTTAAAATCTTCAAAAAGAAGCTAAAAATCAATTGCAGCTTCTATACCGGTCCTGCAGCATCGCAGGAGATGAAGTTGAACAAACTCCCCTAAAATACTGCTGGTCAGAAAGCCTGGAAATGCTATCCATGCCTACTCTAATTGCAGGTTCACCATCATATCTAACTGCCAGCAAACCAAGGTCTGATCGAATTCTGTTTTTATTAATCATTTTACTACTTGAGAGAGGCACCTTAATAAATCTTTTGCTCTGAAATTATTGATAACAAGACCTAAACCACGACCTCGACTCTATAGGCACACAACCAATTCTAGATGGTTTATCGGAAAGCCCCCAAATGTTTTCGATACTGGCTTTTATTGGATCTGAATTATTACGCGCCGCTAGGTAAGTTGGATCATTTCGAAAAAAGCACATGAACGCTTCGGCCATTTTCATTTGGTTTTCAGGATCATAAGCAGAAGCATCAACATTATTAATATCAAATTCTCCAGATCTTAAGAAAGTAATACTTTTAGCTTTGCCTTTATCTCTGCCTTCTTTAACACTTATAAAATGAAAGACTCGCCCCTCCAGAATACCTGGAACTTTATAACCAGCATTGCGATCACCAGGATTATTGCCAATTAGTTCCATCCGGCAATCATCGCCGACTGGCTGATCCATTACCATGTTGCATTCGCTAGCAAAAAGATACTTACCCTTAAAATCACAGTTTCCAGAAGAAGCAATTTCTTCTCCATTAGGGCCATAAAAATGATGATGTACTTCTGAGCCACCGCAACCAATGGTTGCTGCTAACAACCCCGCAGCTAGTTTATAATTAATAGAATCGACTCCTTCTCTTTCAACAGCCGGCTGTTCAACAACCAATTCGACGCCTGTTCTAGAAGTTGCAACCATCGCAGCCACCATCGTAGCGAGACTTCCAGCGTTTTCCACTAAAGGACTATTTGCCATTTTACTAACTACAAAGGTATAGTCATTTATAAATATTGCTGTTTGTTGCAATATCTCCGAATAATTTTTTATCTTCTTTTGGATAAGAACCAAGTGTTTGAGGAGATTTGGATGTTAAAAGATATATTTTTGAAAAAGATGAAGTTTGAAAACGTTTTTAAAGGAGCCGCTGTTGCGTGTCTCAATGTTGTCAGTGATTATTCCTGCGTGTAATGAGGAAAACTATTTGGAAGCGACAATTGGAGCGGTGAGAAAACAAAATCATCCGGAGTGTGAGGTGATTGTTATTTCTGATGGTTCTACGGATAACACGGACAAGATTGCTTCAAAGCTTGCGGATAAGTTTTTGAGGTTGGAAAAGCGTCAGGGCCCTGCTGCTGCGAAAAATGCTGGTGCTCGCATTGCGAAGGGTGATGCCTTTGTGTTTTTAGATGCTGACACGCTCGTTACTGAGGGCGTGCTGAATGAGATTGACAGCATGAAAAAAGAGGATCTTGTTGGCACGTGCAGGATTCAGCCTTCAAAGAGCGAGCTGAAGCATAAATTGTTTATGATAGTGAAGAACTATGTTGTGTGTCCGTTCGGTGTTTCCAACGGAATCGTGTTTTGTACGAGAGGCACGTTTGAGAAGTTTGGGCCGTATCCTGAGGTGAAGAAGAGAGAGGAAGGCTTGTTTTTGAGGAAGGTGAGGAAGCGAGGTTCGTTTGTAATTTTAAGGAAGTATGTTGTGAGTTCAGTTCGGCGTTTTGAGAAGCTTGGGTATGCTCGTGTGGTCTTGTATTGGGTGAGAGAAGCGTTGAAGCCTTCTGATGAGCATTATCCTCTTGTGCGCTAAGTTTGAAAACGCTTTCTCATGGTTGTTGTGATGTCAAGAGTTTATTTCGGGAGTTACAGGGAGTTTGGAGACATTGAGGGGTTTACTGTGATGGACTTGCGCAATCATTCTTCATTGTCTGATGATCATGGTGATGTTTCGTTGTGGGGAAGTTGGTGATTGGAAGAAACTTAAAGTTTTTATACTGGATGAAATCTACAATAACGGTGTTGAGGAACAATTTGCGATGGTGAATGCTGGCGGTCAGGCGGTCATTGAGGGTGTCTTGATGAGGTATGAGGATCGTGTCGCTGTGGCTGTGCGTAACCCTGAAGGAAAGATTGTTGTGAAAAAAGAAAGGGTGAGGTGGAAGGAGAGCAAGCTGCCTTTTGTGCGAGGGATTGTGAATCTTATTTCGATGTTGCGGTTGGGTGTTGCTGCGTTGGGGTTTTCTTCTGATGTTGCCTTGGGCATTAAAAAACAAAAAAAAGGAAGCGCTGCGCTTGTGGGAAGTTTTATTGTTGCGATAATTGTCGGGATTTTTTTGTTTAAGTTTTTGCCTCTTGGCGCTGCTGAGCTTGTGGATGGTGCTCTTGGTGTGTCTTCGTTTTGGTTTAATGTTGTTGATGGAGGTGTCCGTTTTTTGATCTTGGTTGCGTATCTTGGTGCTGTTTCGTTGATGGCGGACATGCGTCGGGTGTTTGAGTATCATGGCGCTGAGCATAAGGCTGTGAATTGTTTTGAGGCTGGAAAAATGTTAACAGTTAAAAATGTGCAGTCTTGCTCTAAGGTGCATAAGCGGTGTGGTACCACGTTCGTGTTCTTGGTTGTCTTGATAAGTATCTTTGTGTTTGTGTTTATTCCGAAGGAAGCCTCTTTTGGAGAAAAGCTTGGGCTGAGGGTGTTGTTGTTGCCCGTGATTGCGTCGTTGAGTTATGAGGTGTTGCGTCTTGGTGCAAAGCATAATATCTTGAAGCCGTTGATTCTTCCCGGGTTGTGGGTGCAGGGCTTGACAACAAGGGAGCCTGATAATAAACAAGTTGAAGTTGCGATTCGTGCGTTGAAAGCGGTCTTATAAATTTTTTGTGAGGAATTGCGCTTGTCCTTCTAGAAGGTCTTCGAGAATGCTTGTGGGAATGCTTTTGAGTATGCTTAAGGAGAAGTAGCTGGGCTGAACGGTGAGGTCTCCTTGTTTGTACTGTTCGAAAATGTAGAGGGCGTCTTCTTCTTGGATGATTGTCAGAAGCATCTGTGCGAAGAGTTTTGCTTTGGCTTCTGAAGGTGCTTGTTCGAGAAGCGCTGCTGCTTGGTGCAAAGTGAGGTTGGCCTCTCCTGAGGGAACGTTGCTGTTGGCTTCTTGGAAGAATGCCTTGTTTACGAAGACGAAAATTCCTTCTTTTGGAAGGTTGGCGAGTTCCTGGCTGGTGAGGGCTCTTGCTGGTGGTTCTTCTTGGTTTCTAGTTGCTGGTATAAAATAGCCTGTGTGGATAATACTTTTTTCTTTGTAGAGGAGGTATTTGTCCTTGCTTGTGAAGTCTTCTTGGAGGGTGAGAAAATCTTGGTAGATGACGAAGCCGATGACGCCGAGGATGAGAATGATAAAGGCGATGCTGATGATCAGGCTAAGAAAGAATGAGATGATTCTTCCGAGTTTTTTTCTGAGTAGGAGATAGGTGAAAATGGGAATGCTAAAGAGGAAGAGGGGAAGAAAGTGGAGGAAGGGAAGAAGTATTCCGAGAAGGACGAGTATTCCGAGAAGGACAAGAAGAAAGATTGTTCCGAGCTTTGTTTTTTTAGGGGAATGTTCTTTTTTTCCTTCGTGAGGTTTACTTTCCATAAGAACTTTTACTAAGAAGTTATTTATAAGGTTTAGCGTTCGAAGCGTTCGTGCGCTGCAATAAGTCTTCCAATCTTTGTTTGATCCGCTAAGAGTGAGAGTTCCCCCATTGCTGTGGCCGCTGCGATGATTGCTGCTAATCGTTGAGAATTATAGCCATTAGGTTTTCCCTCTTGAAGACATCCTAAATGCTGTAAGCTTCGCTGTTGGCTTGCTCCATTTTTTCCATTTCCTATGGTTCCGACGATGAGACAGGATTGTGTTGTGGAAAAGTAAAGACCGCCCTCTTTAGTAACGTCTACTTGATCGATGCCGAATGATCCTTCGACAACGTTTGCCATATCTTGTCCTGTTGCTTGATACATTGCGCCAACAATATTGGCATAATGAGCGTTTGCTGAGAAGGGTGCTCCTGCCGCGATGCTTCCTTGATAGTTTTTCTTTTCGTTTAATCGTTTAATAAGTTCAGGTGTGGTTCTTAATAGTACTTCGCAGAAATCTCTTGGTATTTTGATTTCTGTAATGACTGTTTTTCCTCTTCCTGTTATTGCGTTGATTGCGCCAGCCTTTTTGTCGATGCATAAATTTCCTGAATCTGAAATATATTCGACATGGGGGAATTGTTCGAGAAGGTGTTGGGTAATTTTTGTTGCGGCTTTTGTGGTCATATTGTGCCCTGCCGCTTCACCGCATTGCATTTTTATTCTGACATAAACATCGCGCCCGACATGGTGAGATTCTATTCCTAAAAGTTTCCCGTATCTTGTTGTTGCCTGCGCGATATCTCTTAACTTTTCAAACTCTGATCGCAAAAAGTCTCTTATGCGCATTGCTTCTTCAATATCCTGTGCTTGAATAATTGGCGCTCGTGTCATAAAATCTTTAAGAACTCTTACTTGGACTCCGCCTTCTACGGATCTGGAGAATTTTGCTCCTCTATTGACGCAGGTGTAAACGCCGCGTTCTTTTGTGGAAAGAGGTAGTGGAACTTCTTCATTATCTGCTAAGATGCCTAAAGAAGGATCTGTTTCAGAAAAAGCGGTGACTCTTATCGGCCCCATAACAAGTGTTTCAAGGCTTGTTGGATACTTGTCAAGGCTTCGTATTTCTTCAGCCATAGAGAAAGGAGCGAGTGAGTAAAGGTTTTAAACGTATCTTTAGTTGAGGGTGATGATTTTCGCGGTTTCTTCTGCTTTTCTTATGAGGATTTTGTCTCCTGGTTTGACGGTGATGGTTTCCGGATTGTTGTCTGCGATGACGATGGCGTCACCCCTGTTAACAGTGATTTCCACAAGTTTGGTGTCTTCGAAGTTGAAGTGGTCCATGTCTGTTGTTAAATTATTAAATGCGAGTCCTAGTCCTTTGTTGAATCCTCGTTTTGCGATGGAGTAATAGTAAGCCCCTGCGCCGAAGGGCGTTGCGACGACGATGCCGTCTCCAATAAGCTCTTGTTCGAATTTTTCTCCGTCGAGTGTGAGTTCGAAGCGGAGGGCGTGGATGGGTAAGGTGTTTCTGACAACGATGTCGTTAACGCCTAAGAGGTGTTTGTTTCCTACTTGCGCTTTGATTTTGATGAGGTCTTCTGTTTTGAAGGATTTTTTTCTGATCGCTGCGAGTGCGTCTTCGATGGTATAATTAACGCATTTTTTGCAGATGGCGCTGTTCTTGATGAGGAGTTTGGGTACTCCAGGGTATTTTCGTTCTGCGATGAGAAGGGTTCCGTCTCCTCCGTGGCAGAGTACGACGTCGGGGTTTTGGTCTGTGACTGAGAGTCCTGCGACGCTGACGTGTTCTAAGATTTTTGGATCAGTTTGGTCAAATTTTGAGACAATGGCAATGTTCATGACTGTTTTGCCTCGTGTTGTCTTTTTATGGTTTGTTGTGATGAAGAAGGGGTTTGTGAGCATGTTTTGAAGAAAGAAGATGACAAGCTTTAAAAATTAGGGTTCTTGCAGATGAAGGATGAAGGAAATAAAAGAAGTTGGTTACAAGTTTGCGCTTCAGAATGCTGTTAAGTATGGGGGAAAGGCAAACCCCGGGGCTGTTGTTGGAAAAGTTCTTGCTGAGGATCCTGAGTTGAAGGAGAAGAGGGCTGAAGTTGGAAAGATTGTGGCTGAAATAATTTATAAAATAAATAGAATGTCATTAAATGATCAGGTTGAGGAATTAAAAAAGATTGCTCCTGAGTTGTTGGAGGAGAGAGAGAGGGAGGAGAGTCCTCGCCTCAAGCCGTTAAAAGATGCTGTGAAGGGAAGGGTGGTGATGCGTGTTGCTCCGTCTCCTTCTGGGCCGTTGCATGTTGGCCATGCCTATGTGTTAGGGCTGTCTTCAGAGTTTTGCAAAATGTATAAAGGAAAATTAATCCTAAGGATTGAGGACACAAATCCTGAGAATATTTATCCTCCAGCGTATGAGATGATTCCTGAGGACGCGAACTGGTTGACAAAGAATGGCGTTGACGAGGTGGTCATCCAATCTGACAGGATGAAGGGGTATTATGATCATGCGCACAGCTTGTTGGAGAAAGGCCATTGTTATGTTTGTGTGTGTGATGCTGAGAAGTTTAGAGGGCTTGTGATGAAAAGTGAGGCCTGTCCTTGTCGCGTAAATAGCGTGGAGGAAAATTTAAAATTATGGGATAAGATGTTTGTCGAGTTGAAGCCTGGTGAGGCTGTGGTAAGAGTAAAAACTGAGCTTCATGATCCGAATCCTGCGTTGAGGGAATGGCCAGCGCTTCGTATTAATGAGCATTCCCATCCGAGAAGAGGGACAGAGTTTCGGGTGTGGCCGTTGATGAATTTTTCTGTTGCTGTTGATGATCATCTTCTTGGTGTGACGCATAGTGTGCGGGGTAAGGATCATATTGATAATGAGAAAAAGCAGAGGTATATTTTCAAGTATCTTGGCTGGAGGCCTCCTGTTGCGTTGTATGTTGGCAGGATTAACTTTGAGGGGTTTGATTTGAGCACGTCTGAAACAAGGAGGAAGATAGAATATGGAGAGTATGAGGGTTGGGATGACATTCGTTTGCCGTTTTTAGGAGCGTTCAGAAGAAGGGGATACAGGCCTGAGGCCTTTGTTAATTTTGCGTTGGACATGGGCGTTCATGAGGCTGACAAGACCTTGCCTCAGGAGGAGTTTTTGAAGATCTTGAATCATCATAATAAGGAGCTTATAGACAGGGAGGCGAGGAGATTTTTTATTGTTGTCGATCCTGTGGAGGTGGAGATTGAGAACGCTCCTTCAAAGAGAGTGCGGTTGAAGGTTCATCCTGATTTTCCCGAGCGTGGTGAGCGTATTTTTGAGACGTCGAACGCGTTTTATGTGCAGCGCGATGATGTGAATAGGTTAGAGGAGGGAAAGGTGCATCGGTTGATGGAGTGTTGCAATTTTGAGAAGAAGAATGGTTTTAGGTTTGTTTCTGGGGAGTATGAAGAGTTTAAGAATGCTGCTAACAAGGGAAGGATTATACATTATGTGCCGTATCAGAAGGAGTACGTGAGGGTGGAGATTTTGATGCCGGATAAAAAGGTTTTTTGTGGGATTGGGGAGCCTGGCCTTGCGTCAGTGAAGGTTGGGGAAGTGATTCAGGCTGAGCGTCTTGGTTTTATGAGGTTGGACGCTGTAGAGAAGGAGATGTTTAAGTTTTGGTTTTGTCATAGGTAAAGCTTTTTATAGGTCTGTTCTGATTCTAGGGGAATGGATGTTGAAAAAAGGTTTGACTTAATAACAAAGAATACTGCTGAGATTCTTACAGAAGATGATTTGAGAGAATTGTTGGAGACAGGTACACCTTTAGATCAGTATATTGGTTTTGAGATTTCTGGTCGGATTCACTTGGGAACGGGGTTGGTGTGTATGGGGAAGGTGAATGATTTTATGAAGGCAAGGGTGAAGTGTAAGATTTTGTTGGCGGATTGGCATTCGTGGATTAATGATAAGTTTGGGGGGGATTTAGAGGTTATTAAAAAAGTCGCGGTTGGGTATTTTAAAGAGGGGTTGAAAGCTTCGTTGGAGTGTGTTGGAGGGGATCCTGAGAAGGTGAAGTTTGTGCTTGGTTCTAAGTTGTATTCGAAGAATGATGAGTATTGGAAAACATTAATTGATATTAGCAAGCATACGACGCTTGCGAGGGTGATGCGCAGTGTTACAATTATGGGAAGAAAAGAAGGAGAAAGTGTGGATTTTGCTAAATTGATATATTCCCCAATGCAGGTAGCGGATATTTTTATTCAAGGGGTGAATGTGGCGCATGCTGGTCTTGATCAGAGGAAAGCGCACGTGATTGCGCGAGAGGTGGCTTCTAAATTAAAAAGTCCATTGAAGAATAAAAAGGGAAAGATTATTTCACCAGTTGCGGTGCATCATCCTTTGATTTTGGGGTTGGGAAAGCCTCCAGTGTGGCCGGTGCCGAAGGAAAATCTTCAAGAGTTGTGGTCGAGTATGAAGATGAGTAAATCAATTCCAACATCTGCGGTGTTTATTCATGATACTGAGGAGGAGATTAGGAGCAAAGTGAATAGTGCGTTTTGTATGATGAAAGAAGTCGAGTTTAATCCTATTATGGATTGGTGTAAGAGAATCATTTTTACGGATGAAAAAGTTGTGTTTAAAATTGAGAGAGATAAGAAGTTTGGGGGAGATTTAAGTTATAATAAGTATGCTGCTTTGGAAAGGGATTTTTTAGAGGGAAAGGTGCATCCTCAAGATTTGAAGAGGGCGACTGCTGAGTTCTTGGTTAAAAAATTAGCTCCAATAAGAAGACGTTTTGATGTTCCTCGAATAAAGAAGATGAAGGAAGAGTTGGAGAAGTTGACGGTAACGAGGTAATTAGAAGGGCAGCCAGTTTCTTGGGTCTTTTTCTCTGGATTTCATGCCTTTGATAATGCTAATCCTATTTCTGAGTGAGGTTGTCACGATCTTGATTTTTTCCAAGTCTTGGGCCCATCTGAGCTGGAGGTCTTGAAGGGACTGTTGGCTCGTGTGGAGGCTGAGCAGTCCTTCAAAAAGTTTGATGAGGTCTTGGGTGTGTTTGAGGCTGTGAGCAATATTATTTTCAACGCCTGAGTCAGCGGGATGCTGGGACATCTTGTGGAGCGCTCGGTAAAGAGGATGAAGCTGGCTGGTCAGTTTGAAGGTGAGCCGTTCTCGCATCCAGGTGCTGCTGGAGAGGATTCTTGTGCTCGATTTGCTATGAAGGTCGCGTTCAAACTCTCTTAGTGTGTTTTCGAAGGATGAGAGGTAGCTTTCTGCTTCTGGAAGACTCATGGTCTTGTTTTAGCTGTTTGTCTTAATTAATTTTATTGTGGTGAAGAGGGTGAAATGCTGATATTGGATGATAATAATCCTTATATAATTGTCAAGTGGTGCCGGGAGGATGCCTGCGAAGTCTCTTGAATGGAAGGAGGAGGATGGCTCGAAGTATAAGATTTCTTATAGCGAGGAGTTGCAGTTAAAAAACTTGGAAGCGACGAAGAGGCAGACGCTGTGGTTGAAGCGGGGAATGATGATGATGGTGTGTCTGCTTGCTGTCTTGGTGATGTTGACTGTTGTTTTTGTGTATGTGTTGTGGCGTTTGGATCAGTTTGATTTCTTCACGCGGATCATTTATAGAGGGTAGAGTCCGGAGCGAAGCAAGATTTTGAGTTCTGGCGCGAACTGAAGGTTTATAAAAATATTCCCGCGCCGCTACAAAACGGTCTGTTAATAGAAAATGCTGGAATTTTTAGATATCGACAAGTATTCTTGCCTTCCATCTTGCCTTTGTTTTTTTTACCTCGAATTCATGCATAGTTATCGCTTTTGCGTCACGTCCGAGTTTTTGTTTTTTTTGGTTGATTTTTTCTCCTGTGGCGAGAATGGTGGCTGTTAAAATTTGTTTTTTCTCTCTAACTTTTATGTTGAAAGTGTTGAAGAGCAGAAGTTTAGTGTCTTTTATGAAGATGAGTTCTTCGAGGAAGTTGAAAACGAGTTCTTCTGGGTTTTTTCCTTTGATCAGGATCTTTTTTTGTGTCGTTGGTTTCACGCTTTGTAAGTCTACCATGATTTCTTCGAGTGCGAGTCCCGCGTTGGTGAGGAGTTCTTCGAGGTTTTTTCCATAAGCTTCGAAAAGGGCGTCTGCGGTGTGTTCGAAGAACTTGTATTTCATGAGTTCTTATTTGGAACGCTTGTTTAAAAGGTTTCTGCAGGTTTCATTTCAAGGCGCAAGCTTTTTATTGTACTGGATCAGGGGGTGTTTATGCCAAAAGAGGATCCTATTGCTAGCTTCTTGAATATCATTGGAACGCTGACTGAAGAGAAACTCCAGCGCTTAAAAAATATCCATTATTCCTTTGAGCAGCTCTTGGCGCATCAAAAGTTGATTCCGAAACTTGCGAAGAGGGCGCAGGCGCATCTTTCTGGAGAGCTGTTTTCTTCGTTGGATAAAGTTGTTCTTCTTGTTGCGAAGATCAATGTCGGGATTCATAATCCATTTAACAAGATGGTTGAGCATGCTGCCGTGTTTCAGAGGAAGCTTGTTGAGAGTGAGAGGCTTTCAGGGCTTCTGAAGAGGCGTTTGGAGGATCGTCATGATAAGGTGCGAAAGCACGCGCTTGTCCTGCCTCAGGGTCTTGTGAGAGAGAAAGCTGAACTCATCACGAGGGATTTGTTCAGGGCTGTTCAGGTGAAGGCGCATCTTGGAAAGGTGAACAAGGAGCTTTTTAGTTTGATGAGAGGCTATGCTGTCCTTGTGGAGCGAAAACGGTCAGTGTTGGAGGAGGAGCTTGCTGCGCTGGAAACCTACAAGCATCTTCATCCTGGGATGGGAAGGGAGGTGCAGCGTCAGCTTGACGTGCTCTTGCGGTCTGTGAGGATGCTGAAGGAGTTAAATCTGGAGAAGGATAAAATTTTCATGGCTGTGAGAGACAGGATAAATAAGAAGAAGGTTCTTGAGTCTGCGATAAGGAAGTTGGCTGTTGCGTCTCATTTGAAGAGGGCGAAGCTTATTTCTGTAAGGGATTTGAAAAAAGATTTGGGCGCGTTTTCTACCTTTGTTGAGAAGAACGTGTATTTGGAGAGGCTTGCTCCGTTGAAGGCTTATTTTGAGAGGGGGGCTGTTGCTTATTTTAATGCTGAGAAGAAAAAGGCGTACTTAACGCTAAAAGGGAACGTTTCCAGCAACAGGACGTCTCAGCTAGTTGTCTCTTAGGAATTTTTTGTTGAATCCATGGTTGAGGATTTCAGAGAAATAGTTATATACTTCCTTCATCCTAGGATAAAAAGAGTGTTAAATGGCTGTGAAGATTACAAAGGTGTATGGAAGGCAGGTGCTTGACTCAAGGGGAAATCCGACTGTTGAGGTGGAAGTTCATGCTGGAAAGTATAGGGGAAGGGCGATGGTTCCTTCTGGATGTTCTACTGGCTTGTATGAGGCCTTGGAATTAAGGGATAACACGAAGCATTATTATGGAAGGGCGGTCATGACTGCGGTGCATCATGTGAATAATATTTTGGCGAAGAAGCTTCTTGGCCGTGACGTGACAGATCAGCGTGGGCTTGATGAGGCGATGATTACTGTTGATGGGACTGATAATAAGGCGCGGATGGGTGCGAACGCGATTTTGGGTGTGTCCCTTGCTGTTTCGAGGTGTGCCGCTGGGGTGAAGCAGGTGCCGTTGTACGCGTATCTCGGGAAGGGGAAGGTGTTGCCTGTTCCTTTTAGTAATTTTATTAATGGGGGGAGGCACGCTGAGGGCAGTTTAAAAATTCAGGAGTTTATGGTTGCTCCAGTCAAAGCGAAGAGTTTTGAGGACGCGACGAGGATTGTTTCTGAGACGTATCACGCGTTGAGGGAGATTGTGAGCAACAAGTATGGGAAGGCTGCCGTGCTTGTGGGCGATGAGGGGGGCTTTGCTCCTCCGTTGTATGATCCGCATGATGCGATTAGTTTGTTGAACAAGGCGGTGTATGAGGTTGGGTATCAAGATCAGGTGAGGTTGGCGATTGATGCTGCCGCGTCTGAGTTTTATGATAGGAAGGTGCAGAAATACGCTGTTGAGCAGAAAAAGTTGTTGGAAAGAGAGGAACTTCTCGAGTATTATTTGAATCTTATTAAGACATATCATATTATTTCGTTGGAGGATCCGTTTGATCAGGATGATCATTATGCCTTTCAGGAGTTGATGAAGAAGACGAAGATTCAGATTGTTGGTGATGATTTGTTGGTGACAAACCCTGAGAGGATTAAGGAGGCGGTAAGGCAGAAGTTGTGCAACAGCTTGTTGTTGAAGGTGAATCAGATTGGAACGCTGACTGAGGCGTATGAGGCTGCTGGCTTGGCGGTGCGTGCTGGTTGGAAGGTGATGGTGTCGCATCGTTCTGGTGAGACTGAGGACGCGTTTATTGCTGACTTGGCTGTTGCTCTTGGGTGCGGCCAGATCAAGCTTGGTGCTCCTTGTAGGGGGGAGCGTACTGCGAAGTTCAATCAGTTGTTGCGTATTGATGAGGAGCTTGGGAAGAGGGCTGTGTATGGAAAGTTTTGAAGATTTTTAAGATCTAAAATGGGATACTCAATCTGTAAAGTAAAGTTGTAAATGTAACACGCTTCTTTTTTAACCTCCTTTGAACTGTAAAGTTCAGAGGTGATAGCATTTTGACGAAAAGAACCACCTCTGAACTACGAAAGATGTTCGCATCTTTGGTGGGGAAGGGGTACAATAAAAAGTTTATTAAACAAAATTTTTGCCACCTATCACACTACCATTAAACCTGAAATTGGCACCTACGCTAAAGACGGAAGAATTATTGACGAGGATGGGCGGTAAGATTCCTAGACTGATAACCAGCATAATACGCATTTATGATTCCACAAAGCCCGGCAATTGCAGCTTTTCCATATTCACCTTTAGAGGCATAATCAATGGTATAATACGTTCCTAAACCACTAAAAGTAAGTGGAACTCCAACTACGAGGAACTTAAGATTCTTACTCATAACAAATTTGTCCATTTTTCGGAGAAGTGTTTCAATTGCCATCTTATTTTCCCGGTTGAACTTTTACTTGTTCTTCATATGCTCGTCTTAAACCTAAGTAATGGAAGTAATTACATTCAGTACTGCGAAAAAAAGCACATCCAGGCACATTGTCATAAATACTTCCTAGTACTCCTAACTTGGTTCTAGCTTCTTCAAGTTCTCCATTCTGAAGATCTTTTGCAACTTTCGTTAGTAGACTACCAATATCAGAAGTATCCACTACAATACAACCCAAAAGTCCCAGGATATTTTCTTTTCTCGTTAATTGTCTTGCCATTTTAAATAAAATCCAGTGAATGAGATTTCAAAAGTGGTTCAGCTACCTGACGTACCTGACGTGAATAGGTATTATCCATGCCCCTAATTTCTCTTTCCATCTTGTCTGCCATTTCAAAGTTCCTGTTTTGGGCATAACAGTGATCAAACCATCCCCGATAAAGTACTGTTTTATGTAATTTTCTCTTATATAATCCCTTAATCTCTTCTATCGTTTTTTCTGCTTCTCGAAGCTTATCTAAAAGAGGTGGTTGACCAAACTTAAACGTAAAGCGCTCATCAGAAATATCTACCAACTTATACACATCTGCAAGTACAGCTTCATTTTCAAACTTTGGCGAAAAGCAATTCCGTAATTTAGTAACTACTTTTCTTAAAGCGTCATATCCGGTAATAACCTGCTGGAATCGTACTAAACTTTCTTTTTCTCGTTCATACATATTTACCCATAACTCTTTACCCTCATTTCCTACAAGAGCAAACCCCTCGACGTATGCAACATGATCTCTTTCAGCGTCTCTTATTTTCTGTAATTCTGGCATTACTTCTCCTACAATCTCGGCTTCTCTCTTTAAGCCAGTGCTGAGATAGTCCTCTAAGTTTATGGATGAGGCAACCGGCGAACTTCTAAGAATTTCATCAAATCTGCCCATTACACTCCTAAATGCTCCTGTTCCCGCCGATCCAAGAGATTCAAAGTTTTCTCCACTAAGTGCCTCATTCAGAGGAATTTTAAGATATGTTAAAACATATTGATCAAAATCTCGTACTGTTTCAGAATCCCCTAATAATTGTCGGAGATGGTTTGAAAGCGGGATTAAATCCAATGATTCCATTTTATCATAGGCTGTTCCGGACAACCACCGAGAAGTTTTTCCAGCAACCCTTGTAGCTATGCTTGCCGCATCGATAAGAACCTGACCTTGGAGGAGAGTTGATCTAATATCTTTAGCTTGGTGTAAAATGCTATTCAATGACGATGGCGAATCTGCTCGTTCAAGTCTTTCTTCTAAATTCCTATTTATAATACATTTAAAATCTTCCAAAAACCTTTCTTCTGCAAATACACTTTCTACCCTAAAACCAGCAAGATAACGATGAACATCATCCTCAGAAGTACTCCAAGCACCACCACCAACAGGATTACCAATAGCTTTAAGATAGGCTACAAATTGTTGGAAAGCGTTCTCTTCAGGTTTCATTTATACCCAGAAAACAAGCCTATTTAAATAGCTTTCGTCATTTCTTAGTGGTTTCCAAAATCTCCCAATACCCTTCCTTCCTTCCCCCAACCCTTCTCAACTTTTTCTCGTCTTTTAAGCCCTTAATATTCCACTCCACTCCTTTGGCAGTTAATCCCGTCTTTTCCGCCAATTCTTTCGTCGTAATTCGTGGGTTTTCCCGAATCAATTGGATTATCTTTTCCCTAGTCTTTTCCCTAGTCTCGGGAATAGGAGATTTTCTCTTAAACGTAACCACAAATTGCCTTCCAACTTCTTCAAAATTTGTGTCAGGTTCTTTGGATAAAATCAAACCTATACCTCTCCCCCATTTCTCAATAAAGTGGACTTGGTGAAACATTTCCGCCAAAAGTTCATTTCTGCGTTCAGAGACTTCTTTGGTTTTTATTTTCTCAACCGTTAATCCACCACACAATAAACCGGGACTTCTTATTTCCAGTTTGTTCTTGAAGATGGCAATGTTCACAGAGTCATAAAGATAGTAATCCCTGTGGCAGAACGCATTAATAATCGCTTCTCGAAAAGCTTCTTTATCAATCTCAGGAACATCAACTCGATACATTCCTTCCAAGCGCATTCCAACGTGGATATTTTCCAAAATATACTTCTCTGCTTTTTCAATCAATGTGAATAAATCTCCAACGTATTCCTGCATATCAATCGTAACTGCTTTTGTTTCACCAAAGACAGCACAGCGCAGTTTAGCATTTGGAAAGAACTTTTCTGGATTTCTGCCAAAAAGTATGACAGCAGTATTCAATAATTTTCCCTGTGAAAGAAGACCTAACTTTTTCAAAGAATTTTCAACCGTATCAAAGTGTTTTCCTGCCTTTTTCAAAAACCATTTTAATTTCTGAGTGCTGATGTCGCTAATTTTTGCTTCTTTGCAAACTTCTTTATCCCAAGCCATCCTGTGTTTGTTCGTTTCCAAAATCATTTTCTTTATTTCTTCGGCACTCAACTGCCTATTTTCATCCCCAACACGAATATGTGCTCGGCCATAAGCAAAATACGGAACATTATCACCAGAAAATTCAACATGAACGCATTTCTTACCTTCCAAAGTTACTTCATTAATCATGGGAAATATTTTTGGCTCGATATTCTGAGCAATGGTTTGAGAAACTTCTCGAATAGTATTCTCCGTAACGGTTTGTCCAATTACTCTTCCACTAGGATTAACACCGAAATAAACTTCTCCTTTTTGATGCTTGTTAAGAATGGCAACTATTGAAATTATCGCCTCTTTCAACTCAGATGTTGATTTCTTCAACTCTAACGTTTCAGATTCTTTCATTTCAGCCTCTTTTATCTACAAATATGCCTACTTCATTAAAAAGATTCCTATTCCAAAAGCGATCCCCCAACTTTAGCCTCTCTCAGAGTTATTTTATCTTTGCAAAGTACCCGAAAACTACAGCAAGAACTACATTCCCAGCCACGAAAAAACTTGCTTCGCACCCCGCTGCGCTCTCCTCCTTTCAGTCGTCGGGACGCCTAACAGCAACTTTACGGAAAGTCCCTCAGCTCAGGACATTTCCAAAATTTTCTTCCGCTTGGTTTCCAGCTCTGTTCCGCAAAAATTTTGTGGGTTGCCTCAAAATTTTTGCTCCACGAGGGAAACCGGCGCTCCAGAAAACTTCGTAAAGTTGCGCCGTTATACGACATATTACTCGGAACCAGCACGGAAGAAACACTACGTTGTTAAACTTGACGAGGGGTTTTCCTCTTAAAAATAGGGGGGAGGCGTCACGGCAAAAGTAATGGATTGGCTGGTTCCCTTGTTAGCCAATTTTCAACATCTACAAGATAAACTTTATTTTCTAATGGATTATAAATAGCATTTCTGTCAAGAGTATCTCGTGGATCGAATCCAGCAATTTTACATTTCCTTACCTCTTTATGATGAAGATCGGCGACTTCACTCAACCGTTTACCTCTTAGTCTATTCAGTGGAATTCCTTCTATATACTGCATAAGAATTCCAGGAGCAAGAAACTTTCTCTTCCGAAGATAGTTTAGTGTTCCCCGTCGAAGAACCGGAACAAAAAATATCCCTTCCGGCTTCGGGACAGATACACCAGCATCATAAACTGCTTTAAGCATCAAATACTCATTTTCAAGTTTTTGAATACCATATCTTCTTGCTTCCTCATTTTCCTTTCGACCCTCTTCGCTATCCCCTACTTCATCAATGTTATATTCATACATTGTAAAGAATTTAGCCACTAATCCAGAAGAGACTCTGCGAACGTGTGGAGTACCATTTAGCTGAGGGCAACGTGAGTATTCTGGGGTATAAATGGGAATTTGATCCGGGCTCATTTTAATCTCTTAAAGTATCGCCACTATATAAATCTTTCTTATTTTTATTACTCAAAAGAGACTACGCTCCAATGCCCGCCTTTAGCAGAACCTATCCTCCGTACAACACCTTTCTCTTTCAATTTTCGTATATTTTCCCGCACTTTTCGATCGGAAATGCCAATAATCTCCCCTAACTCGCGAGAGGAAATACGAGGATTTCTAGCCATCTGTTGGAGTATCTTTTTCTGGTTTTCTGTGACCTTTTCTAGGACCCTATCTAGGACCTTCTGTTGAGGACCCTCTAACCTTTCCTGAATGGTCATTTTCTGCAAATCAGGCCTCTGGAACGTAATGCTAAACCAATTCTCATCCGCTTCTATTTTCGGCTCAGGCAACAAGTACCGTTCCAGAGCTTTTTTCATTCTTAAAATTCCAGTGCCCGCTTTCTCAATGAGATCCATTCTTTGCAATAAGCCGAACAGTAAGAAATTCCGAGGCATGCTTCTCTTTCCCAAATCAGAGTATTTCATGCCTGAAACTAACCCGCCAGGATTAACAATCTCCACTCTATCAGCAAAGATATTAATCTGAATGTGGGCATTGGAGAAATAATTTCGATGCGCAATGGCATTAAGCAACGCTTCCCGTAATGCATCCTCTGGAAGTTCCAGTACTTCTTCCCTTGGCCCACCTTTGATAATGTATTCTGTGTTCAATTTTGAACTCACAAACTGAAAAGCATTTTGGTAATTATTGTAAAGATCTTCAGTAAACTCTTTACTATCCAGAATTTTGACTTTATCTTTTCCACGAAACAAGACACACATTATAGTGGCGCAGGGAAAGAAATGGATTACATTTTTGCAAAAGAGAAGGATGCCCGCATTTTTCATTTTTCCATCTTTCAATAACGCAAGATTTTGTAAGAGTTCTTTTTCGCTAGCCAGAGGACTGATACGCGCAAGCCGAAGAAATGTAGCCAATGCCTCTTTATTGAAGTCATTCAGGAAGTCAAACTCTTTGCTTATTTTTTCTTCCCATAAGATTAATCCTTCCTGGTGAAAGAATTCCCTAATCTCATCCCTCCCCAACTGTTGGGAATTTGGTCCATAACGCATGAAGAATTTTCCATTGACAGAATAGGGCTTATTCTTTCCTTCTTGGATATTGACAACCAAAACAGTACCGATTTCTTCAACAGATATTTCTAACTTTGGATCAAAATTTCGAGCAATATCAATAATTTGTGATTTCAAACGATTTGTAATGTTAATGCCTTTGATTTCTCCTTTGTCAGTCACACCCAACAGAATTTTTCCACCTGTTGCATTTGCAAAAGCACAGATTTCTTTGGCAAGATCAGAAGAATCACTCTCTTTAAACTCCAAATTATACCCTTCACCTTCCTTCAACAGGAACTTTACCTCCTTTTTATCCATAGGTGGTCAGAAAAAACCAATACTACTTTATTAATGCTTCTTTTTCAAAACGCCTCCCCCAAACGTACTAAACAATAAGCCTTCGGCTCGGAACGAGGAAAACCCCACGTTGCTACAAAACTATCCGTGTTAATCTATGATAACGATGCTGGTTCCTGCGTCATACGCCTCCGCTCCTCGACTGTGGTCTGCGGTGCTCGGGGACGTTGCACTTTCGCTTCGCTCACCTCGTATAACAGGAATTTTGCAAACGTTATACGACATATTACTCGGCACCGACACGAAACGACGTTAAAAATCTATGATGAAAAATTGGGCTTGGGCACTTTAATCACCAAACTGTAACTATTACAAAAAGACGAAAGATTTATAAAGAGATTGCTATTTCAGAATATAAATTGAACCTCTACGGACTACGCTGCAGCTAGGTCCGTAGATTCCTTTGTTAAAGTTCTACTTCTGTGCCTGCGGGCAGATACTAGATTCACAGAACATAAGTTTTTCCCCTTCAGGTCGGCTAAAATCATTTTGATAATT
>DASRUL010000016.1:0-34381 GCA_035655455.1 Candidatus Nanoarchaeia archaeon
ACTTCTTCTTTCTGCTGAACACCCAAAGATTCCTCAACACCCTTAGGACCATAAGCAACAACCTTCACATTCACCTGCACGATATTCTGATCAATATTATTCGCGACAACAGTCTTCTTTACCCTTATTCCCTTCTCAGCGTTCCTCAACCGCAAGCCAGGACCAGCAGTCAACACCACCCTGCTTCTTCCAATCCCAGACAAATCCCTCCTCACAGGAAACCCAGCACTGTCACTCGCACCAGTAATCTCAAGCTCAAACCCTTCTAACCCAAGATCATTGCCAGCAACCTTGTCACCAAGCTTCTTTCCAAGAAATATATTCTCAGCAAGCACTTTCTGATAACTCCTTCCAGTCTTTACGTCATTCACCACAACCTTACACTCAACCATCACATCCCCCACATCGCATTTTCTTTCCTTTTTATTTCAGCAAGCTCTTTCAAGACCTGCACCTCCTCGTCGTTTAAATACTTTTTTAATCGCTTCAAGGCCTTAAAATGCTCCTCAGGAACATCAGCATACAAAACATCTCCCTCCTTCACCTGCCTGTTTATCGTCACTCCAGGAAGAGACACCGCAACAGCCTGCCCTTTCTTCGCCTCGTTCACACTCTTGCCCTCATGCTGGATTCCCTTCACAGTAGTTATAGGCTTTTCCTTGAGTAAGGGCGTGCCAGGCCTTAACCGACCAGCGAGCACCTCCACACCAACAATCGCAGGATTTGACTGGTGAAAAATATAGCCTTCTAATATTTTCACCTTGCACGGCCACACAAGGTTCCTCACTTTCTCAGTCTCAACACTCTCTTTCTCCTTCTCCAGCCAGGCCTCAAACTTCTCAAGCAACGTGTAAATCACCTCACCACTAAACACTCTCACCTGATCACTCTCACTTGTTTTTACCTTGAACGCGAGCACCACACGATTCAAAGAATCACTCTCGGAAGCAGCCTCAGCCACATCCTTCTTTGACACAGGACCAATACTCGCACGTTTTATTTTCACTCCTTTCTCCCTCAACAACGAAAGTAAGGCCTCCAACGAGCCAAGGGCATCAGCCTTTACCACAATTCCGTGATCGTCCAACTCTAAGGTCAACTCTTCTACCGCACTCATCACCTCAACCTTCGCCTTTTCCACCTCCTTATTCGCGACAAGCAAAGGCATGCCTGGAATCACCCCGCCAAGACCAGGAGCAGCAACCTTCACCCCAACCGCAGCACTCACCTCCTTCACCTGCTTCAACCCCCCATCCTCAGGAATCAACAACGCCTTCACCTTTGACACCACAGGTTTTTGCAAGGTGCCCACCACAATCTGGTCACTCACCTTCACATGCCCGTCATACACCATCACATCCAGCGTTGTCCCAAAGCCCTTCTCCTCAACCACCTCTAACACCGTCCCCTTTCCAGGACCAGCGCTCTCGAACGCCAAGGAGCTTTCCAAAAACTTTTGCGCCAAGCCAGTAATACACACCAACAACTCTGGAATACCCTCACCTGTTTTCGCAGAAACTGGAATCATCACCAGCTGCTTCGTGTAATCCTCAACACGGTCAAACCTTTCAGCGTTTAACCCCTGCTCATACAACTCAGCGACGATCTTGTATAACCTTGTCTCCAACGCGCTTCTCACAGCCTCAGGCTGACTTGCTATATCCTTTACCACTACCTCGCGCTTTGACTGCCAGCCAGGAAGCAGGTCTATCTTATTCAACGCGACCACAAACGGCGTCTTCGCAGCCTTCAAAATCTCAATACTTTCCAACGTCTGCGGCTTTATTCCCTCATTCACATCAATCACAAGAATCGCGATATCAGCCAGAGAGCCACCCCTTCTTCTCAAATTCGCAAACGCCTTATGACCAGGCGTGTCCAAGAACAACAAGCCAGGAACCTTCACCTTCGAGGCGTCCAACATACCCTTACACATCTCCTGAATAGCTGACATCGCAACAGCATACGCCTTAATCGACTGCGTAATCTTCCCGGGCTCAGCCTCAAGAATAGACGTCTTCTTGATCGTTTCGATAATCTTACTCTTCCCGCTATCCACATTCCCTAAAATCGTCACAATCACTTGTCTCAACGCTTTCGTTTCCATAGTTCTCGCACAAGAACACTGTCTTTAAAAACCCTTTTGTGGGAAAAATACCCTTTGCATACCTCTTTTACTTTTCAGAAGAACATTTTCCCTTTCAAAAAAACTTTTTCTAATTAAATTTTTCTCTCTAAACGCATATATTCCTTATATCCAGAATATAGGTTAATTATAAATAGAATCGTCGAATATATGCAGCTATACACTAAGGGGGTGGACACGATGACATATGATAGAAAAAAGAAAATCTCAGAAGAGATGAGAGATCATCCGATGAACAATCTTGACGATGACCTTGAAGACGACAAGTACAGCCTTGAAGAATATGGCTTCCAAGTCGGCTACTATGGCGACGAAGAAGAATAACTTACCTTTTTTAAAAAAAGAGTTGATTCAGATGAAGGCATCTTGGGGAAGAGCCTTTCATTAACATACAACTACTTAGGGGGTGGACACAATGAGAATAACCTTTTCAAAGGCAAGAATCTATCATGAGGAAGTCACAGAACATCCAACACTCAACTTGTACCCGCAAGCCGAGGATCTTACCTTAACACCTTACACTTTCCTCAGAATCTACCCAGAAGATGAGGAAACCTACGAAGAACAATAAGACCATGAACCAAGACGATATCATAAAAGAAGAACGAGACCTTCAACACTTCCTTACCTCTATTGAAGAAAAAATCAAGGCACTCCGCGAAGAACTCGGAGAATTGTAAAAAACTTTCTCTAAAAAATATTCTACACAACCACTTTCTCTTTCCTTCCCTTCAGCTCTTGACTATGGGCAGTCCACTTGACATCCCTTGGAATCCTCGCCAACTTTATCATATTCTTCTCACACTTCGAAGAGCAAAAGTACACTAGAGAACCCTCAACTTTTACAAGCATCTTTCCTGTTCCCTTCTCTATCTCAAACCCGCAGAAAGAACACTTCATCACTTCCTCCCCTGCATCAACTTCCTCGCCTCAATCTCAGTCTCACGCAACATTAGCACATCCCCGATCCTCACAGGACCCTTCACATTCCTTCGCATGACACGCTTCTCATCACGACCCTCAAGAATCTTACACCTTACCTGAATCACCTCTCCACGCATCCCTGTCCTGCCCACAATCTCTTCAACAATAGCAGGCGTCGCATGCATAAATACGCCACCACCAGCCTTCTTCTCAGGAACAGGCCTTTCGCGCTGCTCTCTTCTCTCAACCTGCTTCTCCGCCATCTTACTTCAACTTCGACGCGATCTCATCAATCAACGCCTTCGCATCACCCTCTTGAACAATCGTCACAGCACTCGTAGGAATAGCAAGACCAGCAGCAGTCCCTAACTCCTCCCTGCTCTTCACTGGAACAAAAGGAATCTCTTTTTCCTCACACAACGCGGGCAAGTGCATAATAATCTCCTTCGGATTCACGTCCTTCGCGACAATCACAAGCTTCGCAGTACCTCGCTCCACAGCCTTCGTCGTCTCGTTCGTGCCCTTTTTAATCTTCCCAGTCTTCTTCGCAATCTCAACAGCCTCAAAGACCTTCTCTATGAGCTCTTTCGGAACTTCAGCGTTCAAATCCATCATAACCTCCATTCGTCATTGGTTTACGAAGAGGAATAAAGAACTCTTTAAGAATCTTTCTGTAAGCGTTTCAGCGCCTTTTTCTCTTCTTCCCCTCTAACAAGCGCTCAATCTTCACGTTCAGCTCGGCAAGGTTCCTTTCCAAGAAGTAAATCCTTCTCAAACCATAAATCACGCCGATCAATCCACCAAGAATCACATATAACAAAATCGTCTCTTGCGTCGCCATTGTCACCTCTCTCCTTTTTTTGAACACGCTCCTATAAATAGCTTACTCTTCCATGGGGGTTGGTGCGAAACTAATTCTTAACTCTGAAGTTTGTTTGATGCGCTGTTGAAAGGGTGGTTTTCTCGCAAGATTTACCTAAGAAAGATCTTTTACAGTATATCTTAGCATATATTCTCACCAACCCCTCTTCCATGAAATGTTACTTTATCCGCCGCTCTTTAAGAATCTGAAAAAAAGAATTAGTAGTATTCTACTCATTACTAAAATCACTCTTGGATCAATTTTACCCTTTTTGTTTCTCGCCCATTTAACTAGCGATTCCACAACATTATAGTCTCTAAGAAATTCCTTTACTTTTAATAGTTTCTCTTAACATTAACTTAACGCCTTACTCTTCCAACAGCACCCTAATCATCGCAGCAAACGCAGGCCTCGTAATCAATACACCAATAGTCACGCCAGCAATCGTCACCAGCGCAAAGCCCAACAACAAGCCAGCACCAGCCCTCAACAACGGAAGCATCGCAGCAACAGTCGTCGCGTACGCAGCAAGAATCACAAAAAACGCACTCTTAATCCTCCTCCTTAATGAGCCAGTTTCAGCAATCTTTTCTCCAGCCAACACCTCATCAATAATCACAATCTGATCATTCACGCCAGTACCAACGGCAGCGATAATCCCCGCTATCGCAGCAAGATCCAGGCTGTTCTTAAACAATGCAGCAAGACCCAATACCAAGAAGATCTCGCTAAACACAGTCACCATAATTGGAATCACAATTTTTATCACCCTGTAGCGCGCGTAAATCACGAGACCAACAAAGAGAATTGCTAATCCAGCAATCCACAACGTGTTCCTCACAAACTCCTCACCTAATGAAGGAGATATCGTGTCAAGCTTCACGATCTCCAACTGTGTCGGCAACGATCCAGTAATCAACAAAGACTGCAACTTGTTCATATTCCTCACCGCAGTAGCAACAGCCTCCTTCTGCGTTGGTCCAACACCGGGACCGGAAATCAGAATCCTTGTAGCTTTCTGGCCTTTAAGATCAACATCAATCTGCAAACTATCCACAAACTTTCCATCAAGATAAAAATCAATCGTTTTTTCCAAGACACGCTGGCCATTCGACACGTTCACCTTCAACTCCTTCGTCAGAGCAGCATGCCTCTCCGCAGCATCATTCGACAACGCAATCTCAAACTCAAAACGACACGCGACACCTCCTTCAGTATCAACGCATCGCGCAACTCTCGAGCACGTGCCATCCTTTCTACACACAAACGTCACATCCTTCTTTCCACCCTCGAAAACAATCTCCTCGCCAATCTTCGCAACAAACGAACCTTGACTGGCAATCAGATCTTTCACCTCCTCCTTTGAAGCGCCAGCAACCTCCACCACAATAAACCTGTTTCTCTCAAGATCAACAGCAGCGCGGATACTCACATCACTCAACCCATACACATTCAGCCTGTTTTCCATCGTGTCAATAATATCATCAATCTCAGCCTCAGACACCTCACCCACAGGCTGCAACAAGACGCGCGTTCCACCCTGCAATTCCAACCCTTTCTTTAAGTTTGAAGATGGAGCGGTAGCAACAGCAATTCCGACAGGAAGATCATCCCGCTTTAACAAGCTATACTCTTGCTTGTTCGTCGTAATCCTAAACGTCGAATCCCCAGGAATTTTTTCAACAGCATCAACAAATTCAAAAACAGTCTTTATCTCCTCTTGATTCACTCTCAAAATCCGCTCCCTCTCCGTAGGCTTGGTTTCAGAAGAGGGACCTTGCACGCCAGCAACAAACGCTGAGCTGTTCTGCTCCACAGACGTAATCGCCACACCTTGGTTCTCGAACTGGAAATTAATCGCAGCATACGACGCGAAGAGCGCAAAAATCAAGACCAACACGCGCCACTGCTTGAACATCTTTATTATTTTCATCTGATCCCCTTCTTTTGACAGTACCACGTGAGAATCCCAGCATTCGTCAAATACGTCGCAAAGATGTCAGTCACTAACGCGATCATGATAATCAAGAACATCTCCTTAATAACAACAGACGTAGAGAACAACAAACCGATCAGCATCACGCCGCCAGCCGCAAGGGTCATCGTCAACCCTGTCTTCATCGAGCGAAACATCCGCTCAAACAATGAACCTTCCCGCTTCTTCAATGCGCTCGTCGTCAACAAAATATCAGTATCGACACTATAACCAATAATCAACAAGAAGCCAACAATACCTGCGGTTGATAGAGGAATTTTCAATATATCAACTAAGGCCAGCGGAATCGCGATATCCATCAACGCAGCAAAAATAACCGCACCACTTGGAACAAACGTTCTGAAGGTCACAAACACCGTTATACCCATCAACACAAACGCGAACGCCAACGCAAGCAGCAACTGCCTCGTAAACGCCTCACCCAACTTCGCACCAGTCTCCTCAACGCTGTAATTCTTTTCATTCAACTCAAAGCCAAAAAAAGTTTCTAACTTTTCTTCAAGCACCTCAGCGGCAAGATCAGACACCTCCACAATAAACCCGAGCTGCCTTCCTGTCGTAAAATCAGCCAAACGCCTCACCTCAGCATCAACACCAAGAGCATTTTTTATATTATTAATCTCAACCTCTTTTTCTGTGTACACTGTCGCGGAAATACCTCCCTTTAACGACACATCCTTGTAGAAAAGATCACCAGTCTGACTAAAAAAAAAGCTCAAGTAGATCAACGCGATCAACAATATTAGCATAGGAAAGAGCATCAACTTTTTATAATGCTTCAAATACCACACTTCAAGCCTTTCCTTATCCATACACCCCACAAAAGACACTTGTTTAAAAATGTTTTTGTGCCTGTTCTTTCCATAATCCTTAAAAGTTCTTAGAAGACTTCTTTCCCTTTCTTCAAGCATTCTTCATAAAGCTGACTGCATAACCTTTATTTACCTAGCAATTCTTTATGAGCGTACATGATCATTAGTTTCTTCGAAGAATTCCCAACCAAAGAAAATCTTTCAAAAGTAAAACACATCACATGGAGCAGCAAACTTTATTCCGACTCGGAGGTCTCGATAAACAATACCTTTCAGTTATTAAAAAATTTACTCCCACCACGGGAGAATAACCTTCCACACGTAATCCTCCAAGGAAGCTCCCTTCATCCTTGGCGCCTTCTCTTTCAGCATCGTCACCAAACGATCTTTCACCGCCCCGTTAGGATAACGCTCCCTCACCGCTCTTGCAACATATAATGCAAGCTCCCGATACTTACTTTCAGCATATGTAGAAGAAATAAGACCCATTAAGTCCAGCGCCATCGCTCTTCTCACATCAGACTCATCAAACTTTCCATCAAAATCCAGCCAATAAGCCTCGCTCCCGTTCCATAACAGGTTTTCCACATGAGCCCCGCCCATCACCACCCCGCGCTGATGAATCTCCTCCAGCGCCTCAACACCACCCATCAAGGCCCGCTCGCGGTTCTTAAGTTCGTAGATTTCCCTAAACGTTTTCCCCTTCAAATACTCTCGCATAAGAATTCCTTTTCCACAACCATAGAGTCGCGGAGCATGTTCCCCATCCAATTTCTCAAGAATCCTCGCCTCTCGCTCGAGTCCCTCTTCTCCCGCGCACCACTGGCGCACACCACCAGAGGAACGATCCCGCAGCGCGTAATATGCATACATCAAACCAGCAACCCTTCTTGACCTTTTTACAATAAAATTCCTTCCTTTATATTCAACAGGAAACACCACATTTGAAGCCCTATAATTCGGGCCACTTCTAAACTTCTCGGGATGCTCAAAAAGTTCGTTCATCGCAGCATCCACGCTTTTCATCGTTTTTCTCAACAAAACAAAAATTTATAAACTTATACTTATTCAGCTAGCCTATGGTCAGCACACTCGCATGGGTTATTATCGGTGTCGCAGCTCTCTTCATCCTTTACTTCATCTACGCCTACAACAGATTCATCACCTTGCGAAACAGAATGGACAACGCATGGTCTCAAATAGACGTGCAATTAAAACGAAGATTCGACCTCATCCCTAACTTGCTTGAAACAGTCAAGGGCTACATGAAACACGAAAAAGACACTTTGAAAGAAGTCACAGAAGCACGAACAGCATTCCTCAAATCAACAGGGCCAGCAAGCAAGGCCAAAGCGGAAGGCATGCTCGAAGGAGCACTAAAAACCATCTTCGCAGTCGCGGAAAGCTACCCAAACTTACGGGCAAGCGAAAACTTCATGCAGCTCCAAGAAGAACTCTCAGGCACAGAAAGCAAAATCGCCTACGCGCGACAACACTACAATGACAATGTTTTAGAATACGAAAACAAGCGCGAAAGCTTTCCAACAAACTTCATCGCTCGCATCTTTAACTTTGGAGAGCGCGAATTCTTCAAAACAGAAGGAAAGGAACGAGAAAACGTTCATGTCAAATTTTAAAAAGACTCTTTTCTTCACATGAGATTTTGACTAAAGGTCACGAAGAATATTCCCGCCTTCTCTGTAGAGATGGAACTGTCTACGCTCGGCCCGCATCTTACGCCTTCCCTGAAGAAACGAAAACCCTATTACGAACTCCAAAAAACCACTCTTCTGGATAAAACCACAATAATTATCCCCTATACGGGGTTGGTGCGAATATATGCTAAGATCTACTGTAAAAGATCTTTCTTAGGTAAATCTTGCGAGAAAACCACCCTTTCAACAGCGCACCAAACAAACTTCAGAGTTAAGGATTAGTTTCGCACCAACCCCCCCTATACAAAAGCTTTTTAACTTTTCATATTTCTTAAAGGACCATGACAAGCTTCTACGAAGAAATCGCAAGCAACAAAAGAAAATCCTACCTCCTCATAAGCCTCTTCATCGCAGGAATCATCTTCTTCGGTTATTTATTAGGCGCATTTTTGGGAAACATTTATGCAGGCGTCCTCATCGCCTTTATTATCTCTATGATCTTCACTTTAATAGGCTATTATTCTGGAGATAGTCTCATCTTGCAAGCCTCAGGAGCACTTCCCGCAACCAAAGATAAGTACCCGCACTTAGTCAACACTGTTGAAGGACTAGCAATTGCAGCAGGACTTCCAATCCCAAAAATTTATGTTATTAACGATCAAAACCCAAACGCCTTCGCAACAGGAAGAGACGAACAACACGCATCAGTAGCAGCCACCACAGGATTATTGGATCTTATGAACAGAACAGAACTAGAGGGGGTCTTAGCGCACGAAATGAGTCACGTTAAAAACTACGACGTGCGCTTCATGACCTTTGTCAGCATCTTCGCCGGCATCCTTGTCTTGTTCAGCGACTTCTTTGTTCGAGGATTCTTCTTCAGCGGAGGAGGAAGCAGCGATGACCGCCCAGGCGCTGTTTTTTTAATAGTAGGAATCATCCTCGCAATCTTAACCCCAATCTTCGCTGAATTAATCAAACTCGCAATCTCACGAAAGAGAGAATTCCTCGCTGACGCTTCAGGAGCACACCTAACAAGACATCCGCAAGGGCTTGCAGACGCCTTGAAAAAACTACGAGACTACAAAGGACCTGGATTGAAAACTGCGAATAAGGCAACTGCGCATTTATTCATCAGCAACCCTTTTAAAAACGCAAGAAACTTCTTCTCGACCCATCCCGACCTCAATGAGAGAATTAAAAGACTCGAAACAATGTGACTTTTGCCTTCTCCCGAAAACTTTCCGGAAAATTCTTGTAAAAGTTTATGAACTGTTTTTTCTAAGATCTTCCTTGAGGTGAATCAAAATGCTAGAACAACTACTGACCAAGACAAAAATAGGGATAGCAACAGCAACCATCGCGTTAGGAACCTACGGATGCGCAACCACTCCCCGCATCCAGTCTCCTCTCGCAGAGAAAGCAAAAGCCCTCTACAAAGAAGAATGCTTCGACAAAGACAGCAACTTCCCTTGTAGAACAGGCTATCCTATTTTTCTTCTAGAATTTTAATTTTTTTCTAATTTTTTCAATCCTTGCCACCACTGGTTCGCATGCGTCCTCTCCAACGAAGAAAGAAGCTTCTTCGCGGACTCAGTCTGAACAGCATTAGAAACATTCCTAATCCAATCCTCAGCAAATTTATACCCTATTTCAACATGCTCTTTTGCTGTAATCGCCATCTCCAGCAAATCAGCATCACGCGCAATTATTCCAGCTTTCGTTGTTCTCTTCTCATGCTGCTCCCACAAGGAGAAAATCTCTTTTCCAACCTCACCTAAACCCTCTGTCTGTTCCCTTACAGCCCGCTCTTCCTCAACTTTTATGTACCTATTCGCAACCTTATGAATGTCGCCAACCCGACACTCGCCAATATCATGAAAAACAACCATCGTCGCAACCTCATAAGGATTTTCGTACTTCTCCAACTTCGCAAGAATAAACCCTATCTGCGCAGCCCTTAACGAATGCTCACCAACACTCTCAGGATCCTTAATACCAAGAAGGCGCCACCCCTCATGCTTTACCCTCTTCAACATTCCCAACTCAAAGAAAAAATCCAAAACCTTCTCTTCCATTTCCTCTAAAAGATTTCAGATATCTTTAAAACACTTTCTAGAATAGCTTTTTCATGACGCCAATCTTCAAACAAGGAAGACTTATCCTCTCAGGATGCCTTGTCGTTAATGGGCAAGATGAAGTTCTTCTCCTTTACAAAACTGAACACAACCACTATGAGACACCTGGAGGAAAAGTTGAGGCCGAAGAGTGCGCAAATCCAAGCGAACCAACACTTGAAGACTTAGCTCACACCGCAGAACGAGAAACCCACGAAGAACTTGGGGAGGATCTTCATCTCTCCGAACTTGTTTATTTCGGAGCTGCAGAGTTCATTATACCGGGGGGACAAAGAGGAATCGCCCATAAGTTTCTTACACGAATACTTCTAGGACAACCTTCCATAAGAGAGCCTGAAAAATTTTTAAAACTCGAGTATCTTCCCCTCAAGGATTTAGAAAACTATCCTCTTTCTCCAGACTTACGACAATTAGCACCAAGACTAAGAGCCCTTTCAACCCCGTAAACCTTCCGGAAAATTCTTGTAAAAGTTTATGAAGAGCGCTTCTCATTTACATTTCTGGAGGTGATTTCCCATGCTGGAAACAATCATCACAAAGACAAAACTTGGAATAGCAACACTAGCTTTAGGAGCCTATGGGTGCGCAACACCGACAACGCACTCGCCCTTGTACGGATATTTCAAGACGCAAAAAGAAATTCCATGCGCTCGGACAATACAGGCAATACTCCAATGCGAAGAACCACCAATCTACCCATTAGTAGTTGTCCATTTCAAATAAGAAGAACCATGATGGAACTCAGCCTTTGGCTCTACGGAAAACCCAACTGGGACCTCGACCTTGAGGAGAAAACCTATATCAAGCCGGAAACGCTCGAAGAACACGGTCACTTCATGAAGCACCACCTTGAAAGGACCGCGCATATCCTCAACCAACTCCAACAAGCAGGATGGACTATCCTTCCAACACGAGGATCAATCTATGCCCTTACCCTCCAAAAAGACACCACCAGAGAATCAGCGGAGCAAGAGCTCTCACTCTTAGGCGTTCCTCCAGAAGAAGTTCAACTCGCGGAAGCCATTCCGAACCTTTAAAAATATTCTCCCTTCAACACTTCCATGACTAAAAACCTTCAAGAAGGGAAGAAAAACATCCTCAGGCCATCAGAAGAACCAGAAGGATTGCTCATCAAAGGGTACGAATTTAACGATGGCGTGGACTACGAAAAAATCCTTGAAAGCTACACAACCACGGGATTCCAGGCAAGCAACCTCAGCCAAGCTATTGCTATCATTAACAAGATGAGAAAAGAACACTGCACCATCTATCTTGGATATACCTCAAATATGGTCACCTCAGGACTCAGAGATATTTTCAGGTACCTCACTGAACACAAAATGATTGATATCATCGTAACAACCGCAGGCGGCGTCGAAGAAGATATCATCAAGTGCATTAACCCTTTTATCTTAGGGAGGTTTGACGCAGACGGCAGAGAGCTCAGAGAACGAGGCATCAACAGAACAGGAAACATCTTCGTCCCAAACTCGAGATACTGCGCGTTTGAACAATTCTTACTACCACTCTTAGAAAGCTTAGCAAAAGAACAACGAGAAACAGGAACTATTCTCACACCCTCAGAATTCGTTCATCGCTTAGGAAAAGAAATCAACAACCAACAAAGCATCGCTTATTGGGCTCACAAAAACAACATTCCAATCTTCTGCCCGGCCTTAACCGACGGAAGCATCGGTGACATGCTTTATTTTTTTAGCTATAAACATCCAGAATTCAAAATAGACATCAATCGAGACATGAAAAAATTAAATGACCTTACCTTAGAAGCTAAAAAAACAGGACTTATTATCTTAGGAGCTGGTGTTGTCAAACATCATATTTTAAATGCAAACATGCTTCGCAACGGTTGCGAGTACGCTGTTTACATCAATACCTCCCAAGAGTTTGACGGCTCTGACGCGGGAGCGCGACCAGAAGAAGCAATCAGCTGGGGAAAGATCCTGCCCAACTCCAATTATGTCAAAGTCTTTGGAGACACAACAATTCTGTTTCCATTGATTGTGGCTGGGACTTTTGCGAAAAAGAACTAGAACTGCTCACTTTTTAAAGTCCACTTCAAAAAAATTCAACTTTCCTTTTACAGGAATTGGATTTTCAAAACGCAAAACGTTCTTCAACATGAATCCATACATAGGAAACTTCTCCCACTCCGCCAAATGCAGCTCGTACTCTTTTCTTAACTCTTCTTCATTCTTATACACCTTTACCCCAACAAGATCCGCCTTTCCAACAATAACGCCCTTAGGAAGCTCTTTAAAATCAAATTTTTCCATTAATCTTGGAATAACTCCCTGAGAAGCATGAATCAGAAACGTGCCACGAAACTTCGTCTTCCACGTTCTTGTTTCAATCGTTTTCTTTCCCCGCAAAATAAGCTCAGGAACAGGCTGCTTCATGGACAGCGCTTTCATCTTAATGAAACGTAGCCTCCAGGCACACCACCTTTAGAAAACACAATCTGCCACAACTGGTTCTTTCTCACCCGAAACGAGGCTGCACACGTCAATAAATAATACCTCCACATCCTGTAAAAACGTTCATCATATTTTTTCTTTAAAAATTCCCAATTCCTCTCAAAATTTCTCCACCACGCCATCAACGTCTTATCATAATCAGCGCCAAAGCTGTGCCAGTCCTCCATCACAAACAAGCCCTCCGCAGCCGCGGCAATCTGCCTCACAGAAGGAAGCATCGCGTTCGGGAAAATATACTTATCCATCCAAGGATCACAAGATTTCACAGAAACATTACCCCCTATCGTATGCAACAAAAACAACCCCTTCTCTTTTAAACAGCGAGAAACAATCTCCATATACTCCCGATAATTCTTATATCCCACGTGCTCGAACATTCCCAATGAAACAACCCTATCAAACTCTCCTTTAATGTCCCTATAATCCTGCAACCTAATCTCCACGGGAAGATTTTTACACAATCTTTTTGAAAACTCAACCTGCTCCTTCGACACAGTAACCCCAACAATTTTTACTTTATATTTTTCAGCAGCGTATTTCGCAAAACTCCCCCACCCAGAGCCAATATCCAACACCCTCATTCCTTTTTTCAACTCTAATTTTCTGCACACCAACTCTAATTTCGCTTCCTGCGCCTCGTCCAATGTTTTTGCGCTTTTCCAATACCCACACGTGTATGTCAAACTTTTATCAAGTATCGCTCCGTACAGCTCATTCCCAAGATCATAATGCCTTTCCCCAACCTCAAAAGCACGCGTTCTCCTCTGTAAATTAAGAACCCTAGATTTTACCCATATTCCAATCAGATCTCGCCTCTTCGCTCTTTTTTCCAGCCTCGCACTTAGAATCCTCGCAACACACTGATCAAGACGCTCCGCGTCCCACCAGCCATCCATATAAGACTCGCCTAACGCCAACGAGCCTCCGCTGATTACGCGCCCATAAAAACGCTCATCATGAACCTTGATATCCCAAGGACGAGAACCATTAACCTTCACCCCAGCCAACCCCAACCATTCTGCAACTTTATCCTTTACAGAAGCCATTCACCAAGACCTTCTTTTCTCTTTATAACTTTTTCTTACTCAATTACTTCATTTAATTTTGCCTTAAACACCGCCTTTGACATAAACCCAGAAAAGCGCGCCACTTCCCTTTCTCTGTGGAAAACAATAATTGTTGGAATTGACATTACATTCAACTTACCCGCAACCTCAGGCTCATCATCCACATTCAGCTTCGCAAACTTCACCTTCGTCAATTCCTTACCAACCTCCTCAAAAACAGGAGACATCACCTTGCAGGGACCGCAGTTATGAGCTAAAAAGCCATTTGCAATAAAATTATGATTCTTCTCCATCGTTATCTTTTGCACAGCATTAAGATAAATGTCCTTTATCATTTGCACCGATTCCCAAACAAGACCTTTAGGCAACCCTCTTGTGCTCTCTCTTAACCAGCGCGGGTATTTCATATAATGTTTCTTAACCGTCGGCTTTACGTCTCTCTTTGTCCACGACCAAATTTGAGAATAATTGACACCCAATCTTCTTGAAATCATTTTAGGATCATAACCTTTTTTCTTATTAAACTCCCTTGCTGCTTGATAGTTACCTAACCACTCCTTCCTTTTATATAAGATTCTCCGAATAAACTCGCTCGCATACATAGACGTTCTGTCTTTAGTATAAGAATATCTGTAACCGATATTTTTATAGATCGAAAAGGCGTTCTCGAAATTGTTCTTTAGAGCGATATGAACAATCTTGGACCTCTTACCATTCTTTTTTAGATAAGTATCCTCTTCCACGCTGATTCCACCAACTTCAACATTAAACTCCTTAAATAAGCGAGAGAGTTGATGTGCCAGTTTTAGCCCTGTATCTAGGACTTCTGGCTCTTTGTGGAATTCTATGTCATTTATTGTTAGGTTATTATACGGCTCTTTTCCCTCTCTTTTGCTTAACCCTATGATTATTTTAGGTCCATCTCCACCAAGGTACGCTGCTAAAAACTCTCTTTTTATCAAGGTGTCCTTCGTTCGCATTAGCCAGTTAGGTAGACTGTAACCGGTGGATGTCTTATCTCCTACAGGGCACCCTAATGTTTTGAGCAATAGCCATAATGAAGTCGAACAGACCTTAATACTTATCGTATTGATAGTATATTCCCTTCCGTTAACCCTTATTCTGCTTCTCCGTTTTTTTAGATGAACTTTATCAAATCCTAAATCCTCTAAATCTTCTCTTAAACAGTCAACGTCATTTTTTGTCCCTAGTGAAAAACTTACCTCTCGATAGTTGTTTTTCTTTTGTTTATAGAGATTTCCATCTGAAAATGCCGCTCCTAAGAGTCGAGCGAGAATTGTTATTTTTGGATTGTTCAACCTTAACGGTAACAGCGCTTTTTCTTTTAACTCACTCACGTACTCTTTGATCCTCATCCCCTTCTCGGCGTTCAAAATAAGATTGTCCTCAGCGACAATTACCTTTTCACTCTTATAATTCCCTATACTTTCGTAGAGCGGCATTATCGCCACACTTTCTCCTACCTTCAACCTAGCTGCCTTTTTCCAACCCTCAGGCGTAAAAAATTCATGTTCATCTGTTACCTTTATTCTTCTCTCAGTTTCTGTAATTATCTCCTTACAATGACCAAGTTTTTCTGATGTAAAAGATCTTTTAACCTTATCACCAATTAATTCTTTTCCATCATAAGTTATTAGGCGTTCTCCTTCTCCAATATCCTTTGCTTGTTTTAGCTCGTTGTTTTCTTTTAGAATCTTTGTGGTAGGGTCAACACACCATTCAGCCCAAAAATCAACAGCAACGAGATTATTCTTCTGCAAAAAATCCTTAAAATTTCCAGTTTTTAATTCTGTTACCATCCTCAAAAAATCCGAAAGGGCACACCTATATAAACTTTATTCGAAAAAGTTCAGAATTTTTTTTCCACAATAATTTTCTCTTTCAAATAGCCCTCATTCGCAGCATCTGCCAACGAATAAAAGAATACGTTAAAAAGCCGTTTCTTAACCGCACTCGCTAAACCCACAGTCAAAGCACGTTGGCTTCGAACAGCCGGACACAATCCCCACATTCGCGCTGAAACACTTCGGACAATACAACGAGCTTGCCAAATAAGCTGTATCCTCAATCGCAGCCAGCACCTCAGCCTCCTTCCTACTCTGGGGACCGACCTCAATAAAAGAGCCCTTCGAAATATGGGCACCATCAATCTGCTCCACGGAAGGCAACACCGGTTGCTGCATCTGTTGCGCTTCAGCCAGCTTCATCTGGCCATCAAAACTCGGAATCTTTCCAGTCTTAATCAGATGATCGCGCAACGCCTTCGAGAGACCATGCGGAATGGAATCCACACGCTTCGGGCCAAACCCAAACGGCTTGTCGCCCTTAATCGAATTCAAATGCTTCAACAACCTGACCGGGTTTCCACCACTCTGCAAATACTTCGAAATCATAATCCCCAAAGAGCACGCAAGACCAGAAATCTCAGTCCCAGCAGGAGACAGATTCACAAACATCTTCGTCGGACCGACCTCATCATAATTAATATGCACATGCAACGGCCCATACCCAGTCATGATCTCATAATAATCAGACTGCTCCATCGCGTTCCTCTTCCTTACTCTTATCTGCTCCATCGCGACCTGCTTCTCCTCTTTCTTCTTCTCGGACAAGTTCAGCACCTGCTCGCTCTTGCTTCCGTCACGGTAGATCGTCACGCCCTTACACCCCTTCTCATACGCAAGCATGTACACCTCACGCACTTCCTCAGCAGTCGCCTCATTCCTCAAGTTCACTGTCTTCGAAACAGCATTGTTCGTGTACTTCTGGAACGCGACCTGAGCCCTACAATGATCCAACGGAGACAAATCATGCGACGTTAAAAATATCTTTTGGATATCCACAGGAATCTCAGGAATACCAAGAACAGCCTTATGGTTTTTCTCAATCTTATCCCACAACTCCTGTTCCTTCAAGCCAAAGAAGTTATGCTCCTGCGCAACCTTCCTAAACAACGGATTAATCTCGTAAAACGTATCCTTCGCCTCTGGCTTCTCACCATTCTTCAATGCGTCAATCGCCTTCGCATTGTACCGAACATACACAATCGCAAAAAACGGCTCAATCCCAGATCCCTGCAAACCAGCAGCAATCGCGATCGTTCCAGTCGGCGCAATCGTCGTTCGCGCACAATGCCTTGGCTTGAACTCTTTACCTCTAAAATGCGGACCGTGTCTGTCAAAGATACTGCTCTTCCAATTCGGAAAGACACCGCGCTCAGCAGCCAGCCTCTCGGAAGCAGCCAACGCCTCGTTATCAATAAATTTCATCACCTCTTCAGCCTTTGACAACGCCTTTTCAGAATTATAAGGAACACGCATCATCGCCAGCGCCTCAGCCCAACCCATCACTCCAAGACCAATCCGCCTATTGCCTTTCGCCAACACCTCAATCTCGGGCAACGGATAATTATTCATATCAATCACATTATCCAAAAAATGCACACACAAATGAACACATTTTTTCAACCGCTCCCAATCCATATCAGTATTCGTACTATTCACAAATTTGGATAAGGTAATGCTGCCGAGATTGCATGGCTCATACGGGAGCAACGGTTGCTCCCCACATGGATTCGTAGACTCAATCTGACCAAGATGCGGCGTAGGATTTGAATCAGTATTGTTGATCCTATCAATCACCACAAACCCTGGATCGCCAGTTTCCCACGCAGACTGCACCATCTGATCAAACACTTCCTTCGCATTCAACCTTTTCACAACCTCATTGTTTCTTGGATTCACAAGCTCAAACTCCTCATTCTTCTTCACTTTTTCCATGAACCTCTCATCAATCGCGACAGAAATATTAAAGTTGTCCAAGAAGCCTTTTTGTTTTTTACAATGGATAAAATCCATAATATCTGGGTGGTAGACAGAGAGGATTCCCATGTTGGCACCACGCCTCATTCCACCTTGACGCACTTGCTGCGTGACACTATCAATTATTTTAAAAGGTGACAACGGACCAGACGCAACACCACTTGTACTTTTTACAAAGTCTCCCTTCGGCCTCACACGAGAAGCAGAAAATCCTGTACCACCGCCAGACTGATGAATAATTGCTGTATCCATCGCAGTCTTCATCCACCCTTCAATTGAATCCTCAATCGGCAACACATAACACGCGGACAACTGTTGCAACGGCCTGCCAGCATTCATCAATGTCGGAGAGTTCGGCAAAAACTCGAAGTTCGCCATCAAATTATAAAACTCATCCCTTGTCTTTTCATAAAGAGCAGCAACCTGAGTATTGTCCCTCACGATCAAGTGCAAATTATTCAAGAATTTTTTAAAATTCGCACTCCGCTCATTCAAACTAACAAGCCCATGATGTAACAAGAACATCTTCAACGTCTTCTTCTCGAAGACCTCTTTTTCCAGAATTTTATAAGAAACACCATTATACATCTGATGCAGCGGAACGAGCTTTGAATGAAGAACATCAGCCAAAGCGATGTTGCTTGCAACAAGATCCAGCCAAGCCTCAACACTCGGCGCATCCTTCAAATACTTATCTTTAATCACCTTTTCCTGGTTTTCAGTCAACAGAATTTTCTGCCTCTTTTTCTCCATCTTTGCGCCACCTTTTCAAGAAATTATTATAATTATTACCACACAAAGTTGATTTATAAGGATTTGTTATTTTTAGCAATAGTTTGCCAACATCTATGTTCCAGACGTGAAATTCAAACAAAGTGATAACAAATTATTACTCAAAAAAGATACGCTTATCATTTAACTGCAGAAGAATGTCTTATCTTCTTAAGACTTCACTTATCCATCTCATCTTTATCCTGCACATATCTCTCTCCACGACGAATTGCATGATCCGCTTTCGCAAGTTCCCAACCAATATAAGCCATATGCGCAGGATCATTTGGTCCATGAAGCGCAATTCTATCTCGTAATTTCCGGGGTGTTCCTGAAAACTCATCAATTTTTCCTTCTAGAGCATGATGCTCTACACGCACAATATCTCCTTCTTGAGCGAATATATAATGTCCCCTCGGATCATCAAAACAAGGATAAAACTTATGATGACCTTCTAATACTCTCTCAGCATCAACCCAATTTTTCTCATAAATCTGTGCGCTCTCACTCGTGAGCGTAAGCATCCCTGGAGGAATCTTCTCCCCTCTTACCTTAGACACTCCCTCCGCCATGAATTTTTGTAACCCTAAAAATCCAAACGCGTTCATCGGCCAACCCTCGTACATATCATGGCTTCTAAACGTTACATTTATATTTAATCTTCCGTCCTTATATAACGGATGTACTGTTACAGCACATGGACTGCTATCCCTCTTCGCAGTCAGCTCTAAAGCTGGATTCCACGTGCTTATCACTACATTCTTGCTATAGAGATCCCTAACTAAAACATCAATTGCTTCTTGAACTTGATCAATGACAACACGACGTACTCCCTCAACCTCCATAATTTTTTCCCCGTCTTTCCATCGGGTAGACTCCTCCGTAACAAGCGATTTATATGCCCGCATCTTCCCCCCATAGGCATATTTCATCTCAGGCGGTGGATTTGATGAAAGTATTTGTGTAGCAATATACTCCCGGATTGCTTCTTCATTTAAATTTAGAAATGGATACCGCTCTAGTTTCGGAGAATCCGGATCCTCTTCCAGAATAATAGCCACAAGCGAATTTAATTCCCTTACTTTTCTTCCTTCTTCTCCTTTAGGAGCCTCTTCCATCAAGGATAACCCCCCATATCTCATGATCTGATCAACTACCTGCAACCATGTTGCTCCAACAGTATCCCCCTTAACAACAATTGACCCTCCTTCAAACGGCATAATGCTCGACTTTGGCTTCGAAAGTTCTAACATCGTTATATCCCTCGACGGTCCTTCATGCGGGATATCATCGAGGAGTTGATTCGCGCGCGCAATCTGCTCGCTAAGCGATCCCTTTTCTGATAGATCATGCAACGCAACGTCCATGCTTAACATGTTCGCAAACTCAACAGGAATTCCCCCATCAATACCAAACTCCTCGTTGCCAATTATTCTCCGTTCATCATCCACTCCATTCTGAAAATATCCTCGTAAACTCCTTCCACTGTTTGATTTAGGATCTTTCTTTAATTCTGTCCCTAGACAAATAATATGTCTAATATAAGGATTAGCCGCCACGTTCACAATCATAGGGTTAAGCCCCGATCTTGCTGAATATAAATTGCTGGCAACAGACAATCGCGGATGATTCTCTTTTAGAGCATTTCCCTCCGCACCATGCGAAGCTAATATTTTTCCGGCCTGCGTCCAGAAATACACAACCCCAATATCTGCAGTTGGGTCATCTCTTACTACCCCTTCTGTTCTTAATCTCGCTCCCATCACCACAGGCCATCTTAATTCACGCACCCTCTCCGCAAGATCCTTCATTTTCATTCCTTTTTTCTTTATACAAATTTTATCCTTTTTAAATATAATTGTCCCTTAACCTATAATTTACTTCACTTTCTTAACCACACCAAAAAACCCTTCAGAATCTTGCATTTCTTTTACCATTTCAACTAAATTCCTTACTCTCACCTGACCATTTTCAGGGTCAATCATTTTTACCACCGGATACTCAAAAACTTCCAACAGATACGTATGTTTCCCTACCCCAATAATACCATTGTTCGCGCGCATCTCTTCTAAGACCGTATCTCTCTCATTAAATGGCGTTTCATCATGCCAATAAAACAAATACTCAAATCCATTCAACTCTAGAAAACCTTTCATTCTCTCGTCATGCACAAGAAATCCATTTTTTGAAGGAGTTAAATCCTTAGCAATTTCACTTTGAGAAACTTTAATTCCATGCCTCTCAAGTATCGCTTGCAGTATAGAGCAGAGACAATAATCCTCTCTTTCTTGAGGCGTTAACGCATATTTAATTTTGAACTTCTCGTTGTCCCCCACTTGTCACTCTTCCTCCCTGATGCTGCCCAGCATACGCCCTTTTAATCTCACCAATCACAGGCTCAAATTCGATATTAAACATCCTCGCGCCCAACTCAAATTTAAACTCCTGATCACCCTGATTCTTTATTCCAAACGTTAATTGACCCTTATAGCCAGGATCTGTTTTAGTTGCATGAAAACTTACTCCACCTCTTTGTAAAGAACTTCTCGGCCATACTTTCGGAATTAAAAACCCTTCAGGGAATAAATCATCAAACTTTATTTTCTCAGATGGGGCATGAACAGTCTCAATCGTCGTCACAAGAAGATACTCTCCTGGCCTCATCACTATCAACTTGTTCCCCTCCTTTTCCACATCACCTATCTCTTCCACTTTCGGAGAATACCTCTCCCTACTGCTCCCGTCTGCCGCAAGAAAACTATCACCAATTATTTTATGAACAAAACCCACCCTCAAATCAATCCCGGAACCTTCTGGATTATTTAGTTCTCTTTCAGATAAATTTCCTATTAATTCATAATCTTTATTTAATTCTAAGATTTTTAGCGCTGAAATTTTCATTTTATTCTCCGTTTTTCTTGAATAGATCAGGCAATATTGATCTTAAATCCTTAAAATCCGTACTCCTCTTCTCCATATATCCCTCTTCTGGTTCCTCTAACATTCTATATACCTGGAACGTTGCTAATTTCTGACCATCTTGAATAATCAAGGGGGTATCCCTCGCCCTTATTTCAAAGACAATATGCGAAGGAACATTTTTACCCTCAGGATCATATCCATGCGAAGCATTTATCAAACCAGCATAGTGACATCTCATGTCCCCCAGCTGTGGGGCATACTCATCAATTTCTCCAGCAAGATACCGAGGCAACCTCACATGCTCTCTTGATTTCACTAAAGCAAATTCGCTAGGATGAAGCACTAAAATTCCACCTCCCTCTTCTCCTCCAAATTCTTCCCTAAAAAACCTTTCAGGAATATAATAGCCTTTTTTAGCCAAATCTAACGTTCTCTTATCCTCTCTTCCAAGATACGCCATTAACCCTCGTGGAGGAATATCCGCTCTAAACGCTAATTTCCCCGTTCTAGCCATGTTATGACGCTCTTGTTCATCATAGGCAGGTTTTCCTTTATCATCTGTCAGTATAGGATTACCTCTTAATTCTAGTTCTAATTCCGATCCTGAAAGGGGTTGTGGCTCACCTTCATAAAATCTTATTTGAGGTATTGCGGTTTTACCCGCATCAACCACTATCGGGAAAGCTGTAGCGCTCACTTCTGCAAAAATCTCTCCCTTATAACCCCCTCTAATTATATCAAATTGAGGCATTCCATCTGTCATACACCTTAATGAAACTCCAATTCTTCCCCTTCCAGACTTATTAAATACTTTCGCGCTTATACTCTCAGGCAGGTTTAATGATTCTACGAGTCCCATCGCATATTGCTGCAGATGTTCAACATAAAACCTATTACGCGTAGAACTATCATCAACAATATTTCTTGAAGCAAGAGCATCCCTCACTCCCTGCCCGGGAAGAGGAAGGAAGCTTCCAAGTAATTTCCATTGTTCAGCAGCAATTCTTAAATCTAAGCTACTAGGATTGACTAAATCCGGATCAGCGCCAATAATGACCCCTTGTTCTATTAATTTTTTAATTCTCCAATCTGGCAGAACCCCTCTCTTCATAAGAAATCAGCTTTATTTGATCTTTTAAAAATTATTGTTCTTGGATATGCACTTCGCTTACACATAATAATACTCGCCCTTACTTCTCTGCTCCTGATCCAGCTGAGAGCCGGGCTTATTAATACGTGGACGCAACGTTTCCTTATCTCTCCTATAGGTAATATCAAGATTTTTCAATACCTTATTCATTCCCTCCCTTTTCCCAAATGGAGCAAGCACAAAGCCCTGCTTTCCAGACTGACCCTCAAACACCAACATCGAATCACCGAGATAATCAACAAACTGAATATCATGATCAACAATAATCGCGCAGATCTCTCTCTTGCTGATAAACTCCTTGATCACCTCAGCAACCTTCAAACGATCCTCAACGTCAATAAACGCAGAAGGCTCGTCCATCGCAACCATCTGCACATCCTTCCTCGATAACGTTGCGGCAATATGCATCTTTTGTAATTCACCACCAGACAAATGCTTAATCTCATTGTTCAAAATCGCTCGCACATTCAACTTCTCCAAAATATTTGTCTTGTACCAGCCAGAAGAAAACTCAGCGCCAGCAATCTTTCTTAAATACTCACCGACACTACCCTCAATATCACTCTCCAAGTACTGCGGCTTGAACGCGATCGCGAGATCCCCAACAACACCCCTATCGGGCATTATCTCCTTTGCCAACATCTTCAACAACGTCGACTTTCCAAGGCCATTCGCACCCATCACCGTCAACACCTCGCCAGCATGAATCTTCCCAGCAGCAACTTTTAGTTTAAAAGAATCGAACGATTTCTCCAACTCGGGATATTCCACCAACACCAACGAGGAGATACCTTTCTCCTCAGGCGCGCTCTCAAACTTAATCGGATACTCCCTAAAACGCATATTCTCATCAGGCAAATACCCATCCAAATACTCATTAATACCCCGACGGACAGATTTCGACTGCGAAAAAATACCATAACCACCAGGCTCGCCAAACACCACCTGAATCTCATCAGACACATAATCCAATGTAGCAAGATCATGCTCAACCACAATCACAGAAACATCCTTCGCCAATTCCCGAATCACCTTCGCAACTTTGATCCTATGCATGATATCACAAAAAGACGTAGGCTCGTCGAAATAATACACCTCAGCCCTTTTCGAACAAGCAGCAACAATCGCCAGCCTTTGTAATTCCCCCCCGGACAGCTGTTCAATGCTTCTTTCCATTAAGCTGTCAATCTCCAACTCCTTACTTAAATCATCGGCAACCTTCCTCTCATCAGCCTTCTCCAATAATTCCCTTACTTTTTTCCCCTTATATAATTCAGCCAAAAACTCAACTCTTTGCGGTTTATAACTAATCTTTATCTCCTTCAACAACACCTTTCTCAAATAAGCGCCAAACCACGTCGTCGAATAGTTCAGAACAACCTCCTGTGGAGAAGGAGCACACTTATACCTTCCCAAATTAGGATCTATCTGGCCTGACAAAATTTGCAACGCAGTAGATTTCCCAATTCCATTCCTTCCAATAATTCCAACAATAGTCCTTGGCTTCACGATCGGCAACGAGAAGAGCTCAAACATATTCTGGCCATAACGATGCATCGGATGCGTCGTTAACTTCTCAGGCAGGTTAATAATCTGAATAGCGTCAAACGGACACTTCTTCGGACAAATCCCGCATCCATTACACAACTCATCCACAATCTTCGCCTTCTTGTACTCAGCCTCAACGATACACTCTTGACCCATCTTATTCACAGGACAGACTCTTATACAAAGATAGTCCCCACAAGCAATAGGATTACACTTATTTCTGTCCACAACAGCAATTCTCTGCATCTTAAAGAAGGCACACTCCAACTTTATAACACTTTTCGCTCAATGCCCTAAAAGGATGTTTCTCTTTTTAGCTTTTCATACAACTCTGTCTCTGCTATCACTCTTAGCGTTGTATAGGTAATAAGACTTCCATCCTTCTCGAGAAAGGCGGAGGCGCCAGCGTTCAAGAACGTTCCCTCATTCGAAGGACACGTACTCATCCCAATAATGGGCATGCCGTACCCACGCCTTCGCAACTCTTTCACAAAACTTGCGCCATCCATGTGCGGCATTTTGTAATCAGTAACAATCATATCCATCTTCCCAAGACTGTCTCTCTCAAGCGCTTGTCCCGGATGGTCAGCTTCATGAATATTAATATCTCTCAAGAATCTTCTCACTAATGTTCTATTCCATGGATGATCATCCACCACTAAGACATCAAGCTTTCTTCCTGATTCAGCTATCGCTTTCATCTTTTTCAAGAAAATGCCATGAATATATAAAACATGTAGTTTTCAAGCCTTCTTCCTTATAAACACAAACCCTTCCCTCCTCCTATGCACAAAAAGAGAATCCTCCAACATTTGATGTCCACAGGAACTATGAAGAGAAGCGAGGCGCGAGCACTCCTCTCTCAAGAGAACGTTACTGTTGACGGAAAGATTGTGAAGAGCGAACACTACTTCGTTCAAGACCCAACAACCATTCAGGTTCATGGAAGGAACCTCGCCCTCCCCAAAGAAAAACTCTATTTCATCTTAAATAAGCCAGCAGGCTACCACTGCCAAAAGACCATGCATCCAAACGTTTACTCCATCCTTAAAGAGCCTGTCTTTGCCGTAGGAAGACTTGACCGAGACACGGAAGGCCTGCTCTTAATGACCAACGACGGAGACTTCGCCTACAAAATTATGTCACCAGAACATCACGTTGAAAAAGAATACTACGCACAAGTTTTAAACGAACTCACCAACGAAGACCTTTCAAGACTCGAAAAAGGCGTTTCTATCAAGCTCGGAGCAACACACTATCTTACGAGACCAGCAACCGTCATACAACTCGGAGCAACACACTTTCGCATTACAATTACTGAAGGTAAAAAAAGACAAATCAGAAGAATGGTCAAGAGCCTTCGCAACAAGGTTTTAACACTCAAAAGAATCAGAATCGGAGGACTCACTCTCGGAGACTTACCCCCTGGAACTTTCAGAAAACTCACTAGGGAAGAGGCAATGCAAGCACGCTCAAGGCCATTAAATCCTTCTTAAGATTCCTCTCCACAACACTAATAAACCTTCAACCCCCTCTTCTTTTCATGGCAGAAAAATGCTCTCAGTGCGGACAAGCAATCGAACAAAGTTTTTTGGGAAAAATCCAAGGAACCTATACAAGGGAAGGAAAGAAACTCTCGCCAGTCTGCAGCAAATGCCAGAAACGGAAAGCAAACACATAAAAAGAATTCTTAAACCTCTTTATCCGTGCCTCTGTAGCTCAGCGGTAAGAAAAGAACTCGCTAAAGAGCACGAGCTTCGTAAGCTTGGGGTCGTGGGTTCAAATCCCTCCAGAGGCTCTATCTCTTTAGTAAGAATGGGCCCTGTAGAAAACTGAATGTTTTAGATTTGGTATTGATATTTTTGTTAAAGAGAATAAGACTAATTCTCCAAAGGATCCTATCTTCAAAGGTTAGGTACAAAAATAAAAAAATAACCATCAACTCCAAGGGTCAGGAAAATCTAACTCCCCAACCACGCAATAACTAAGATACCCAAGAAGTTCAACACGTAAGAAACAACCATAAACTTTTTTGTCTCAATCTTTACGAGCGCGAACAACGCAGCACCAAGCTCGTCAGGAAGCGGAGAAGCAATAATAAAACCCGCAAGCATAGGAATAGCGTAACTCCCAAACTTCGACCTCGCAAATTTTTTTACCCAATACGTTTTAATCCTATTGCTTTTTAATAACCGACCGAACTCCTTTACCAGCATATCCCGCGTAAACCTGAAAATCACATAATCACTTAACATCGCACCGAAAGCGCCAACAGCGGCAACACCAAGAGGATCCAATGTTTTACCCAAGAGAAACAACGAAGCGGTCGCAATAGGGGCGGTAATTCCGTATGTAAAAAAAAGACCAGCAACACCAGCACCAATATACCCAAACTCTCCAGAAGCCTCAATAACCTCCAACACAAATCTTGATTTCAAGACAACGTACGCAAACAACACGCTCATAAAAAACAACACAATGTTCTGATACTTGTACAACCGATGCTTAAACATCCCTTCGACCTCTCTTACCTTTCTAAAAAACGATCTTTAAATAATTTTCTACACTAATCGTTTTTTCAAACAAAGAGATTTCGCCACAAAACCTTTTAAACTAACAAACAGTCTTCCCACTCATGAAAGGCTTCATCATCTCTCCAACCTATAAAATACTAGAAAACAAGGCTTACGTCCTCCTCTACGGAAGGCTAGAAAACGGAGGAAGCTTCTTAACAATCAACCATTATGAACCTTACTTTTTTATTAAAGAAGAAGACCAAGCGATCCTAGAAAGCGTCCACAAAAACTTCACACCAACAGACTTCAAAAACAAAGACGGAAAAAGGCTCCTCAAAGCCATTCTCACACTTCCAGCAGAAGTCCCGAAACTCAGAAAAAAACTTGAAGATCAAGAAGTCGAATGCTACGAAGCAGACATCAAATTCCCCTACAGATTCATGATCGATCATGACCTTCAAGGATCAGTAGACATTGATGGAGACTATGAACTAGGAGAACGTATTGACAGAATCTACAAAGAACCAGCATTGAAACAAGCAAATTACACTCCAAAAAACTTGAAAATCCTTTCCTTTGACATCGAAAGCAGCAAGGGTACAGCAGAGGACCAATTGTACTGCATCGGATTCCTCTGCGGAACCACCCAAAGATCGTTCATCGTCTCGCCAACGCCAGTAGAAGGAGCAGTCACCTGCACAGATGAAGAAGAAGCTCTCGAAAAATTCATGGAAGAGGTAAAAACGCTTGACCCAGACATCATCACAGGATGGAATGTCATTGACTTTGACCTCAATTATCTTTCTGTAAAGTGCAAAAAATACAAAATTCCCCTTGACATTGGAAGAGAACCAGGAAAACTCAAACTCACCCTCAGAGAGAACTTCTTCATGGACAGCAAAGCAGAAACATCTGGAAGACAAATCCTAGACGCATTAAACTTGTTGAGAGTTTCTTTTATTAAAGTACAAGATTACAAACTTAACACTGTCGCACAAAAAATCGTTGGTGATACTAAACTGATTAGGACGACTGGCGAGGAGAAATATAAAGAAATCGACGACCTGTACAAACATAACAAAAAAAGATTAATAGAATACAACCTGAAAGACGCAGAATTAGTTTTGAAAATTATAGAAAAAAGCGGTATTCTTAATCTGACCATCCAACGAAGTTTGCTTACAGGAATGCCTCTGGATCGAGTGAATGCCTCTATCGCTTCCTTAGACTCTTTGTACATCAGAGAAGCACGACGAAGAAAAATCGCATTACCCTCAGGAGTTTTCGCAGAAAAACAGGAACAAACACTTGGAGGATACGTCAAAGAAGCGGAGGCAGGAATTTATGATTACTTGCTCATCTTGGATTTTAAATCACTGTATCCAAGTATAATTAGAACTTTTAATATTGACCCTTTAAGCCACGTTCCAGACTGCGAAGGAAAAAATCTGATTAAAGCCCCTAATGGAACATGCTTCAAAAACGAAGAAGGCATCTTGCCCCGTATCTTAGAAAAACTTTGGAAAGAAAGAGAACAAGCACGCAAAGAAAAAAATGAATTAGCTAGATATGCCATTAAAATCCAAATGAATTCAATGTATGGCTCACTTTCTTCGCCCGCTTGTCGCTTCTTCAACCCAGACGTAGCGAACGCCATCACCTATTTCGGACACGCCATCATCAAATTAACCTCTAAAAAAATTGAAGAAAGCGGTTACAGAGTAATCTATAATGACACGGACGCCTGCTTCGTTGTCTCCAACGCACAAAACCTCGACGAAGCCGAAGCCATCGGGAAAAAAATAGAAAAATCTATCAACACCTTCTACAAAGAATACGTCAAGAAAAATTACAGACGAGAATCTTACCTCGAATTAGCCTTTGAAAAGGTTTTCATCAAATGCCTCATGCCTAGAATAAGGAGCGGAGAAAAAGGAGCAAAAAAAAGATACGCAGGATTACTCCTCAAAGACGGAAAAGAGGAACTACAATTCGTAGGAATGGAAGCGATTCGAGGTGACTGGACAAACTTAGCAAAAAAATACCAACACGAATTGTACACGCGCATCTTCCACAACCAAGAAGTCGCAGAATTCACCAAGAAATTTATCAGAGACATTAAATCAGGAAAATATGACAACCTCTTGACTTACAGAAAAAGCATCAGAAAAGCCTTGAAAGATTACGTGAAGACCACTCCCCCCCACGTGAAAGCCGCCAGACAATTAGAGACTCTTGAATCAGACATTATTGAGTACGTCGTCACCGAACAAGGCCCAGAACCAATCCAAAAAATAAAACATAAATTTGATTATGAGCATTACATCCAAAAACAAATCAAACCACTCGCGGAAACAGTCCTCCTCTTTTTCAACAAAAAATTCGAAGACCTGCTCAATGATAGCAGCCAAACAACCCTCTTCTAACCCTTTCCATATTATTCTGCATACACCTAACAGGCCTTTCCAACTTCCCCCAACACTTAAAAACCTAGTTTCTTCCCTTCTCTTATGAAAGAAACTCCCTTCCAACAAGCCCTGCTCAATTGGTACTTCAAGAAAAAAAGAAACCTTCCTTGGAGAAAAACCACAGATCCTTACAGTATCCTCGTCTCAGAATTCATGCTCCAACAAACCCAGGTAGACAGAGTCATTCCCAAGTACAACGCTTTTTTAGAACAATTTCCCACCCTCAACACCTTAGCAACAGCAAGCACAGCAGACATTCTCAGGGCATGGCAAGGACTCGGCTTCAATAAACGAGCACTCCGCCTCCAAGCCATCGCAAAAACTCTTGTTGAAAAACACCAAGGAATCTTTCCAACCACAGAAAAAGAACTCCTCAATTTAAGGGGTATTGGAGACTACACGGCCTCAGCGATTTGCAGCTTCGCCTACAACCAGGACATCATCGCTCTTGACACAAACATCAGAAGGATCTTCCACAGGGTTTTTTTCGACAACTCACAAAAAGCAAACGAAGACTTAACAAAAGAACTCGAACTCTTAGCACAAAAGCACTTACCCACTGGAAAAAGCAGGGATTGGCACAACGCCTTAATGGACTTAGGAGCAACCATCTGCAAAGCACGCACACCAACATGCACACAATGCCCACTCAACAATCACTGCTCATTCACGAAAATTTTAGAAAAATCAAGCAAAGAAAAAAGAGAAAAACTCCTCACTTTAACAAGAATTAAAAACAAGCAAGGTACCTTCAAAGACTCAAACAGGTATTACCGCGGAAAGATCTTAGACTACTTGCGCAAAGAAGGAACAACCACACTCAAAGAACTCCAAGACCACTTTACCGATCATTATCACAAAGACGTCAGCTTCCTCTTACTCGACCTAGAAAAAGACAAACTCATCAAAATCAAAACAAATAACATTAGCCTTCCAGATTAAGCTTCTTCATAGACGCGTCATGTCTCTTAGAAAGCAAGAATAAAGAAATCGCCGCACCAACAACAGCCAAGAACATATCCCACTGCGCATCCCATATATCACCCTGCGCACCCAAATACGCCGCACCAATCTCAGGAGCGACAAACAACGTCGTCCACCACTCCACCAGCTCCCACAACGCAGCACTCGCCAACACAACACTGATCACAATAAAATAAAACCAGCCATCTCGCATTAATTTCGTCTTTCTCAATAAGACTTCCTTAATAATAAACACAGGAAAGAATCCCAACGCAAGGTGACCCACACGATCATAATGATTCCTTGACAGCTCTAAAAGATCCCTCACATAATTTCCCAACGGCGTTTCGGCATACGTATAATAACCACCATATACCAAAATCAAGCTGTGAAAGAACACGCAGCCATACACAAACTTGGACATCGGAAAACGCCTAAACGTAACAATCAACACGCCTATCCCAAGAAACGCAGGAAGCACCTCCAAGAACCAACTCAAAAACCCAGCCTTCGCGTACACCCCTGTAAAAATAAAAATCACTATCAGAACACCTAAGAGCGCAAGCGGAAACTTCGCCTCCTCAACCAACCTCTTTTTCATCAACTCTTCTTTCATTGAGGTATTTATTTAACTTTGCATTCCCAAAAAACTAGCTTCATGCGACAGAAACGACAACTTCGCTTAAAATTTATAAACCTATAAAATTTTTTATCTTTATGGATTCTAGGATTAGCGAAATAGTTGGTTTTCTTTGTGCAGAAGGATCGCATAATCTTTCTTTTAGCTCTTATTATGAGAAAACTAAAAATGGATTTAGATGGAGACAAAATAAAAGACAAGAACGAATTACTTTTTATAATAAAGATACTAATCTAATGAGACATTTTCAAAAAGTACTCTCTCAAGCTTATAATCATCCATTTAGAATTACAAAAGATAATAGGATTAATATTGCGAAGAAAACGATTGTTCGAAATCTCCTTTCTTATACAGATTTTGGATATTTTAAATGGAAAGTTCCTCAACAAATTAAAGATTCATCTCGTCCTGTAAAGATCGCATTCATTAGAGGTTATTTCGATGGGGATGGGACTGCAAAAAGTTCTATCAGATTTTTTTCAGTCAATAAACCTTCACTAAAAGAAGTTTCTAATCTCTTAAAATATCTTGGATATAAACATACCTTTCTCGGTCCATATTTTAAACACGGAAAGCTTCCATCTTATGTAATTCAAGTGAGTCGTAGTCAAAAGAAAATGTTTTTAAAGCAGGTCAAACCTCTTTCAAAAAAGCCAGGTCCCACGCGGGGGTAGCTATCAAGACTCGTCTTTTAGCCCTTTGAGCAAAGCCTGGCCAAATGCGCAGGACTCAGAGTGCGAAACTTAAGGTCAGCGCTTAAAAAAGCGCAGGATGAGAGATCCTGTGACTTAGTGTCTTCGCAGGTTCGAATCCTGCCCCCCGCACTTACTTTTCAAAAGTTACTTTCCTCAAATATTTTCTTATGCTTTACCCCATACTTTTCTTCCAATCTTTCATCTTTCTCTCTCTAAAGTTTATATACCCTTCTACTACAACTTAGAACAGTCAATATATTGAATGTTTTGGCCTTTGATTTTATTCATCCACTCAGCTTTTATAATAATCGCTTCCGCAAGTTTTTTCAAATCTATTCTTGAAAGGGCAAAATTATTCTTTTGGTCAATTAACACCAAGACTCGCACCTCAGCGGAGCCAATAGATTTAATAAATTTTTTATCTTCAGTAATAATAATCCTGCTAACTCCCAAGTCTTTCTTTTGCTCTTCGATACGTTTTACAATCTCCTCATCCTCCGTATCAATACTTAATCCAATCTCAACATCTTGCGGAAGAAATGCGCTATGTCCAACTGTTCTTAGTATATTTTGCAATGGAGTTAAATTGTGCTCAAGAAAAAAATAAAGAAGCTTCATCTTTCATATATTTTTGGGTAACGTGTGCCCATAACATTCATAAAAATCTTGCGCAACCTTCCCCCTCTCCAGCAATAGAAAAGCGTACGCCACATCAATTGATTTTTGGGCTATCACCCCACCGTACGACTTTCTCTCAAACCCTTTTCTAGGATGCAACGAGACTGTTTCCGTGATGATATCACACACAGCAATCCTCGTTCCTTTAATACAAGCGTACCCTCCCCTTCTCACAGGATCGATAGAAATAGACTCACTCACTAGCTTTTCCAAATCTCTCCTATCGGGTTTTCCTTCTGCTAAAAACAGCATCGGATTCTCACAATACTTCTCTATCATCCTCACAAGATGATTCTTAATAGTTGGTGTATTCTCTTGATCCATGCCTTTCTATAGATTGGAAATTATTTAAATCTTCCTCCTATTATCATCCAAATAAATCTTAATCTTTCACACCCGCTTCCTTTCTTTCCTGCGCCAACACTCTTGCCACAAGATTATCATTCTCAGTACACCACTCAATAGACTGTCTTATTTCTTCTATAGGTAAGTCTCTGCTTTTAGCTATATGATTAATATCTCTCCCTTCAACATTATAATCCAAACAATAAATATGATCGGCCCTAACGTTCGCACTCATCAAATAAGGAATCTCAACTCCCTCCTTGAACTCTAACTGGCCATACTTTTTTTGTGGCATTTGCATACATCTAAAGCTGACTTAAAACCTTAAACAGTTTCCGCTTAGAAGGCCCAATGGAAGGCGGTTTACTTAGGTTTGAGTTCAGCGATTTTTTGTCAAATGAATGAATTTTCATCTAAAAAATCCTTAGGCGCTTCCTGAATAAAGAGCTATTCTCCTAAAACAATTGAACTTTCTCTTGGGCCTTCTTTACGAAAATCTTTAAAAAGCCATTAAAAACCAACTCTTCACTGCGCCTCCGTAGCTCAGCGGTAGTAGCACTTCCATGGTAAGGAAGAGGTCGTGAGTTCAAATCTCACCGGAGGCTTTCAAGAATTAAAGGACAGATACTCTCCTCTCTTATAGCATCCTTCACTCTTTATTTTTATTCCACTTTCTTTCGTCACCTTTCCAATAACTTTCGCTTCAATTCCTCTGCTTTCTGCAACCTTTATCACATCTTCTGGCTCACCTGTTACAATAATCATCCCTTGTCCCATGTTCCATGTTCTGTATGCTTCCTCATCAGAAACATTTCCCAGCCTCTGACAATAAAGCATCAGCGGATTAGGCGCAAAAGCATCTTCAATAACAGCGCCTAAACTTGCAGGCTTTAAGGCTCTTCCCAACTTTTCAGGAATACCACCACCAGTAATATGCGCTATGCCATGAACCTTCGCTTTAGCCTCACCATCGTACCCACCTGTCATCTCAACAACAGCGCCAGCATAAATCTTGGAAGGACGCAAGAGCGCTTCTCCAACCCTTATGTCATGCTCAATCCACTTTCTCTGCCATTCATTCCCTAACTCTTTAGCTAAAACACGTCTCGCAAGAGAAATGCCATTTGACCTAAATCCTTCCTCCCTTAACCCCATAAGATAATCACCTTCTTGAACTTCATGTCCAGTGAGCATTCTTTCCCTTCTCGCAAACCACAACACTGCCCCACCCCAATTATAATTAAAATTACCAAAACCACACACTCTTGAACCAAGCTCAGCCGTTTCTCCATTCACCACAGCAACATTCGCTTCTCTCGCCGCATCAATATATCCTCTCGCCAGCTCTTTCACTTCTTTCATAAACGGTTGTCTATTCTCATCTTTGAGAGCATTCACATCTAAGATAGACCCGACTAAGACTGGCTCTCCGCCACGGACAACCGCGTCATCACACACCATCGCGAACAGATCATACGCAATCGTCGCATGATCTTGCATTCGCTCAGCGACTTCGATCTTCGTGCCAACGCCATCAAAATTCATATTCACTAACGTTCCTGCTGGCAAATTTGACACATCAATCGCTCTTACTCCACTAAAATCATCAAAAGGAACAATCACCTCTCCAAGCCTTCCCTTTCTATTTTTCCATGTCATTTTCGCAGCATGATAAAGAATCTTCGAAACCTCATTTCCTAAATCACGATCAACACCTGCATCAGCATACGTTAGTTGTTTTTTCATTT
>DASRUL010000017.1:0-39070 GCA_035655455.1 Candidatus Nanoarchaeia archaeon
ATCCGTATCCTCATATCAGAACTCAACACTTTAAACATCTGTTTCCCAAAAGTAAATTCTTCCATAAAGAATCATACTCTGAGAAGTTTTTAAAGCTACTTGTTCTAAGGAAAAAACCTCAACATAAAACAACCTATTTAAGAAAGTTCTATCATTCTAAAAACATGGAAAAAACAAACATTTTACTGGCAATCCTCGCATTAGGTCTTGTCGTGACCGCAGGAATTCTCGCCACAACAAGAAACGCTGTAACAGTCCTAGACCCAACCCCTGGCCAAGAGCAACAAGTCATCACTGTCTCCGGAAATGCCATGAAGAGTACGGCTCCAGACACAGCAAAAATCCTGTTCAGAATCGTCACCACAGCAAAGACTGGCGTCGAAGCACAAACAAAAAACACTGAAGCGTCCAACAGCGTGATCAGGGCATTGAAGGCAAGAGGCCTGACTGAAAAACAAATCGAGACTGTAGAATTCCGCATTCAAAGAATAGAACGATACGAAGAGGGATGGATCGATCCAGAGCCTGCCTACTTTAAAGCAGCACACATCCTAAAAATCACAACAAAAGAACTCGAAGATGTCGGCGTGCTCTTAGACACCGGAGTTTCAGCAGGAGCGAACAGCGTAGACACGATCCTCTTTACCCTTTCTGACGAGCGCGAAGAAGAAATCAAACGCGAAGTACTAAAAAATGCTGCTGAGAACGCGAGAGAAAAGGCTGAAAGCCTCGCCTTAGGCCTCGATGTTTCTCTTGGAAAAATAGTAAGCGTCTCAGAACAAAACGTAGGATTCACTCCTGTTTATTACAGCACCGAAGCCTTCAAGGCTCCAAGAGACGGCACTCCAGACATCAGACCTGAAAACGTCCAACTCAGCGCCTCAGTCACTGTAAAATACGAGATTGAAAGATGAACAAAAAACTTTTTTTAATTCTTGGAATCATCCTACTCCTCCTTATCATCCTCTTCATTCTCGCAAACCTTTTCGCATACCAACATATTTGCGGCACAGACCCTTCTGGAATCACCACCTGCACTTGAACTTCTGCAAGGCCTAGCTAAAAGAAATGTTTATATACAAACAAATCCAAAAGAAATAAATATGATAAAAAAGGTGGTCGCTCACGCTGTTTCTACTATCCTCCTCAAAAAGGAGGAAGAACCTTGATCAACGCAGAAGCAATTCTCAACATCATCCAAAACCTGAACGAGGCCTTGATCGCGCTCGACTTCAAAGGCAACGTCCGCTTCTGGAACAAAGGCGCTGAAACCCTCTTCGGTTACACCCAAGAAGAAGCCCTTGGAAAACCACTCCCCTTTATCTCACGCGACTCCTTTTTCGAACTCGAAACAGCATTTGAAAAAACACAACTCGAAAAAAGCTACACCTTTAAAACACAAAAGTACGCGAAAGACGGAACACCACTCGACCTTGTTGCCACCACCTCGCCATGGCGCGAACACGACAAAATCATCGGCATGAGCGCAGTCTTCGTTGATCTCAACAAAGTCAAGAGGGCAACCTTCATCCCCTACAACCTCATGCCCTTCCTCAGAGACTCAAAACGAACCTTCGGAGAACTCAGAGATATCATCATGGTAACACTCTCCAAAGGAAAAATGACCATCAACCATATCGCAAACGAATCGGGAGTAAACTGGCGAACCGTAGAAAAACACCTCACCTACCTTATTGGCAAGAGGATGGTGGAAGAACTGTTCAGCTCTGAATACATCAGAATCTTCGAGCTGACAGACCAAGGAAGAGTCTACGTCGAACAAGTAAAACAACGCGAGCTCGCAAAAATCGTCAAAAAAGATGAAGCATGAACATCCTCATGATCGGCTGGGAATATCCTCCCTACAAATCAGGAGGACTTGGAACAGCATGCTCCACCCTCACCAACGGCCTCGCCTCTCACAACATAAAAGTTACGTTTGTGCTGCCAGTCAGCCCTCCTGAAACTCCAGACTTCTTAAAAATTCTCGGAACAGACACTCTCAAGAATATCAAGATCACCCCTATCCCAGCGCTTCTCTCCCCCTATACCACTCTTCTCCATTATGATGAGCAACACGCAGCCATTTCAGAAAACAACACTCCCTACAGCCAAGACCTTTTCTCTGAAGTGTACCGCTTCACCCTCGCAGTAGAAAGGCTCGCAACCAACGAAGACTTTGACCTTATCCACGCCCATGACTGGATGACCTTTCAAGCAGGAATTAACCTCAAAAAAGCCACAAAAAAACCACTCATCCTCCAAGTGCACGCCACAGAATTCGACAGAACAGTCAACAGCCCCAACCCCACTATCGTAGCAATTGAACGCGAAGGACTCCTCGCAGCAGACCTCATCCTCGCAAACAGCAAATACACCAAGCGGATCATCCTCAAACACTATCCTGTAGACGAGAAAAAAATACGCGTCGTCTACCTCGGAACAGAACAGAAAAAAGAACGGCCAAGACACGTCAAGAGAGAGAAAAAAGTCTTGTTCGTCGGAAGATTCACCCAACAAAAAGGCCCAGAACGCTTCCTCGAAATCGCACAACGCGTCAACAGCCTCGAGCCAGACACCACCTTCGTCATGGCAGGACAAGGCGAACTCCTTCCACACCTCATGTTCCTCACAGAAAAATTCGGACTAACAAAGAACGTCACCTTCCCAGGATTCCTCACAGGAGAGGCACTCGAAACCATGTTCGCATCAGCAGCATGCTGCGTCATGCCCTCAGCAGCAGAACCCTTCGGCCTGGTCGCACTCGAAGCACTCAGCAAAAAAACGCCAGTCATCATCTCAACAAACGCAGGCGTCACAGAAGTCGTAAAGAGCTGCCTCACCGCAGACTACGAAGACATAGACAGAATGACCACCCTAATCCTCACTCTTTTAAGAGACAAGGCCCTCCAGGAAAAACTCGGAGAACGCGGCCAGAGAGAAGTCAAACACCTCAACGTTGAAACCTACACTCAAGGAGTACTCAACGCATACGCTGAAGTGACCAAGAAGACTGTTTAAAAAAAATCAGAGGTAGCTTTATAAAGAAGCACTGCCAGTGCAAAGAAAAATGGGCGCGAAGAACTTGCTGGCAGACGTAGACAACCAGCACCGATTCTGGCTGGAAGGAAGGCCCCTCAAAAATCTTGAAGAACTCACTAGCACACTCAGATCTTTAGATCCAGTCACCTTCTCAAGATATGTCAACGCAACAAAAAACGACGTGTACAACTGGGTGAGGGACATCCACAACCACAAGGAACTCGCAGCAGAACTTGTCGACTGCACCACGCGAGAAACAACAATCGCATGCCTCCAAAAATGGCTCACAAAAACAAGACAGCATCGGGCACAACAAGACTTCATCGAACGCGTTGTCAAAGCAAAAATCCGAGAACTCAACCAAAATCCTGCTGCACCCGACCTCTTTGAAAAAGCAAGACTTCAAGACCCCCTCTTCGCATTCGGGAAACACGTCCAACGAAGCCACCCAAAAAACATCCCAAATACTGTCACAGTCCCAAGGCTCTGGGAGCTGAAACAGGTTCAGAAAATAGAAAAAAAATCCTGGCAAAAAACGCAGCCAACAATCAAACAAGCAAAACTCACAGAACTTCTCCCAACAAAAGAAGAAACACCCCTCGTCAAAAACGTCCAGATCAAAGAACATGATCCACTGACAACCTTCGTACGCTCAAAAAAAGCAACAGCGCTCGACAGCCGCAACATCGTAGAAAAACTCCGAGAGGTGTACACCTTTGAAATCTAAGAACGGAAGAATCATCGGCATCGTCTCCATCAAAGGAGGCGTAGGAAAAACCACAGCAGTGGTTAACCTCGCAGCAGCACTCAGCAGAGACTGCGGGAAAAAAACAATAGTCGTAGACGCGAACTTCTCCTCCCCCAACCTCGGCCTCCATCTCGGCATGGTCAATCAAGGCGCAAACCTTCATACCGTGCTGAATGATGAAATACTCGTCCATGACAGCATTTACGAACACGAGTTTGGCTTTGACGTGCTCCCAGCATCACTCAAAAACGAGAAGGTCAACCCCTCAAAACTCAAGAACAAAATCAGCGGGTTGTCCAGATACTATGACTTTGTTCTCGTAGACTCCTCCCCAAGTCTCAACGATGAGTTACTCGCAACCATCACCACCGCAGACGAACTTCTCATCGTGACCACACCTGACTGGCCAACGCTCAGCACCACCCTCAGATCAGTCAAACTCGCAAAAGAAAGAGGCGTTCCAGTTCTCGGCTTACTTCTCAACCACTTCAACAACAAGACCTACGAAACAACAGTCGAAGAGATAGAAAAAGCGACCAAAGTTCCAGTCATCGCAGTCATCCCAGACGATCAAAAAATCCTTGAAGCACTCGCAGCAGTCAAACCCATTACTCTCTACTCTCCACACAACAAAACCTCCCTAGAATTCAGAAAACTCGCAGCAGCACTCGCAGGCACCACCTTCAAAGAACCAACCTTCCTCCAACGCGCAGCAAGCCTTCTCAAAGAAGACTTGCAAAATTTCAAACATCACGACTTTTCAAAGGGGTTAACTTATTATAGATAATTTAATTAATGATTATAAACTTGTTTATAATATGTTTTTAGGTGAAGGTCATGGACTATAAAATGGCGATATTAATCCGCAGCGACTTAGCACTTCCCAAGGGAAAAGCGTGCAGCCAGGCAGCACACGCAGCAGTAGAAGCAGTCTTACTTTCAGACAAAGACACTGTTAAAAAATGGAGAAAGGCGGGAATGGAAAAAATCATCTTAAAAGTAAAAGACCTAAAAGAATTATTAGCCTACAACCAACAAGCGAAAGATCAAGGCTTAGTTACCGCTGTCATCACCGACGCCGGAAGGACCACCGTTGAACCTGGAACAACAACTTGCGTCGCTCTCGGTCCAGATGAAGAAGAAAAAATTGATCATATTGTCAAGGAACTCAAACTCCTCTAGCAACCTTTTTATAGCACGTCCTCTTTCCTTCTCTCATGTCAGACAAAATCAGAATGCCAGCCTCAGGCGGAGGTCTTGTCAGCTACGCTGAAGACTCAAAATCAAAGATACACATACCCCCTTTAGCAGTCATCATCATGATTGTGGTTGTGACATTAGTAGAACTCTACTTTTACAAATTCACGTAAGAATTTTCCTTCTTCCTGAAAATAACCTCTTGCATCGTCAACAATTGTCCATAGGCTTTCATGTATTCATGGGCGTTTCTCACACCCTTCACCCCATCCAGCTTTTGATCAAGCCTAAAAAACCCCTTTGGCGCAACCTCCAACACTTCCTCATCATTCCTAATATTCACAAGAGAAATTCCTCCAAGCACAGGATGATCATCGTCATCAGCCTCTCTTTTCTGCTCCTTAATCCACTTCAATAATTTCATCGTCAAGGCAGCATACTCCTCGTCAAGGCTGACCTCTTTTGTCAACGGAGCGTCACCAACAAAACTCACCTTCAACAAAGCCGTGCGCTTCTTTGAGTTCACATTCACCGCGCGAATCTCCGCAATCTCCAAAACCTTCACTTTCATTAAACAAAAACGCCTCTGAGGATTTATTTAAACATTCCTAAAAAAAAGTCGGTGGAGCATAAGCCGCCTTTTGTCAAACCCAAACCTAACCAAGAGTTAAGCGATGGTTTGCCTTAACATCCTACTCAGCGTCCTTCAAGACTTGCACAGGCCAGGTCTTTCGTTTCACCGATTCCTTGCTCTCCTCACGCTCAGCCGGTTAGCTCTGCACCAGTCGCCCGGCGCATTCACAAGCATCCTCGCTGGAACAAGGGCGTGTCGTTTCTGTAAAGAGCACTTCCATTTCTGGAACTCTTCTCAAGTGGCCTTCGTTGCCCAACCATCTTCTCTGATTGAGCGGACATGACGTCCTTTGTGGGCGGACTTTCCTCACAGCCATAACGGCGCGTTGGTTAAGCGCTCCACCTACACCCCTTAAGAAAGGTAGAAAGCTTATAAAACTTTTCACTCATGTTTTGAAACGTCCAACATTACGGGATTCACCATCCTTTCAAGCTCTTTCACATGAATCTTCAGCAGGCTGTTTGTCGTTCCTCCACCAGCGTAGACCTCTCCTTTGATATGAGCATCGAGAATAAAGAGCGCCTGGAATCCCAAAGGCGGTACTGCTCCAGCTTCGTAGCCTGTTCTTTTAAAAACCTCTTCAGGCGGCGCGATCCGCACACGTTTCAGCCCGAGTTCAGCGCAGATTTTTGAAAGGTCAACCCTTTTGTTTCCAGGAATGATCGCTGCAAGGGTTCTCTTCTGATCGTCAATAAGAATAACTGTTTTCACAATCGAAGAAAGAGGAACATTCAGAAGCGCAGCAGCGTCAGCGCATGTTCTTGTCGATTGATCAAAGCAGAGTATTTCAGCCTTGACGCTGTGCTGTTCAAGATAAGAAGAGAGAATATTCATGATGTCATTGCTGGCTGTGAAAGAATCCTCCTTTCAAGAGCCGCTGGAAGGTTGTAAGGATGAGGAGGAACAACGTAGAGTTCAATTTCTTTTGGAGTAATACTATACTCAACCTTCCCATCATCATAATTTGGCCTCCAAAGACGCTGAGGAATCCTAACAATCTGAGAATGATAATGAGGAAGAATATGACACAAGCCAAGAGGATCGTCTTCTGCTAGCGAAGGAAGCCTGACAAGAAGCACAGAACTTCCTAACCTATAAAGAACCCCTCTTGAACTTCTCTCCTGCTGACCATTTTCTAACGGAGGACAAAAAGCCTCATAAGCAGGCACGTTTTCATCTGAAGAAAGGAACAAGATTCGTATAGGATCATCCATTCTCCTTACGCTTGTTGCGTCGTGCTCTGCTCGCTCGAGAAGAAAGGGCAGATCCTTTTTGAGCCGGATATCACAAAGAACTTTCGGAAAATCCAATATTGGCGGACCTACCTGCTCAACCCAATACATAGCTTTGGAGCCTGCAATGTGGTATTTATACTTTTTTATTCAGAAATGAGACTTTATAAAGGATTAATCGGCTTCCCACCTTTAACAACAGCCATGTGAACATGCGGGCCTGTTCCGGCCTTTCCTGACAAGGCGATCCTCTCCCCCACCTTTACTTCTTCTCCTTTCTTAACAAGAATCTCACTATTGTGTTTGAGCACGACAAACTTATCCTCTCCATATTGAATGACCACATTCCTATTGAGACCTGTTCCAGAAATATCATGCACCTTACCCGCTACTGGGGCCATGATTGGGGTACGAAGAGGAACACCAATATCAACGCCACTATGAAATTCTGGCGCCTCGGGAATGAAATACTCACTGATCGTTCCATAACTCCTCTCAACAGGATTCTTTCTGAACCCGAAACGAGAAGTGATAACACCCTCCATAGGATGCGCCATCCCATCATACAAGGCATAGCGGCCAAGCGTCTGCTTCTCCCCCAGAGCAGTGTCACAAACAGTGACAGCAGTATTACGAACATCTCTTATTGTATTCTGAACATTGTTGGTAAGAAGAAGACCTGCGGCAAGCGCCCCGAAACCAATCCTCGAAGCCCATTTTACCCCCTTGCTTGTCGCACCAGCAATAAGATTTCCTAGAGGATTAATCACCAACCTATTCGCAGCATAGACCGCTCCAATTGCCAATCCATTATGAACTATTTCCTCAGTTACTCTTGTAACATACGGCGCGGCCAGCAAGGCCCCATAGCCCGCGACAGCTATCGGAGTGCTAGAAATAATAGCCTGGCCTGTTTTTTTTAGAAGACTAGTTTCTCTTCTAATATTCGAAACCATCCAGTCCCAATACCCTACCTTCCACACCCCATATACCACACTAGTAGTAAGCGCGACATTTGTCACTCCTTCAAAAAGGGCTGTCTTATCATAAAGCGCATTTAAATAGGGCGCTCCTTCTTGCACCCCCCATAACAGCAATGCGTTTCCAGCAGCAAAAGGGAAGGCTTTTTCAACAATCCTTTCAAGGCTCATACTTCATGAAAAGAAGAATAGTTTATAAATCTTTGTTTTTTGACTACTTAGAAGAGGTTACTAAATTGGGCATCTTATAAAAAGACCATGAAGACAGATTTTGCGCTATTAACTTTTATAATCTTTTAAGATTAGGTAAATGCTGCTCATAAAAGAATGCAAGCTCTTTATTTTTCTTCTTTAATTCATTCTCTATTTTCTTTCTAATCTCTGTTGATGATGTTTCCCCTTTATTCGCTACAAATCTTTTAATTTTTCTCGTCACCTCATCAGCAATTTTCTCACATTTTAGTTTTTCATAATGAGCACTCGCACACGCTGCATACACCGATCCATATACTTTTTTCTCATCAAATTTTTCTACATGACCCTTCCTTTTAACAACACAACGTTTGCAGAATAATTTTTTCTTCACCATTTTCTCAACCTCAGATAATAGACCATACCATATATCCTCCTAATGCCAATAAAAATAAACCAACTCCTAATCTCATTAATCCTCTATGTTCTTTTCTCCACTTCTCCAACGTTCTGCTAGTTTTGCCCATATATACTAATGTAATTATAACAAAGAGAGGCAATATAAATATTAGGTTATAGAGCAAGAGAAGTGGCACACCTGCAGCATAGTCACCTACTGAAATCAGTCCAAGCACAACCAAATATGGCGCTCCTGTGCAAGGCAGCTCAACGAATACTACAAATATTCCGAGCAGAGCAGCTATAGCCAAGCCGAGAAATGGATGCTTAGCTTCCATCTTCTTCATAAGCTCAGAATATTTTTTAATCCTCTCCGCGCCGCCTGGAATCATCTGCAATGAAAACCCTTTGCCATACCAGAAATAATCCTTTATTTCAAATAATCCTGCTCCAATCGCTATAATAGCAGCAAACCAGTAAAATTGTGTTGACAAACCCGTAGTATACGCAACACTAAAAATTCCAAGACCTATTAAAAAATATGTTATATAAACTGAAGCTACATAAATCAATCCAGCAATGAGCATTCTTGTCTTGCTCTTAAAGACAGCAGTCATATAAGCCAGCAGAAATATGAGGACTCCGAACACACATGGATTAATACTGTCAGCTAACGCTGCTGTGATTATAATCCCTAATGTAAGCTGTTCGACCATCTACCCCTCTTTGATAGGACAACCAGAAAATTCTGATAAAGTTTCAAGAGATTGCAAACCAACAAATCTTTTTATTTCTGCTCCATTTTTTTCAAAGATCCATGTTGGCGTTTTTGGAATATCTTTCTGCAGGCAGAGCTGTGTCTGTGGATTTGGCCCGCGAGGGTCACACTCAACTTCTTCAATATACTGGAAAGAAGAGCCAAACATCTCTTTTTGCCTGTCACAGAATTTGCAGAAAACAGAGCCATACATCTTTGCACCATTTTCCGTGAGACATTTTGCAAATGCGTCAAGTTTGGAAGTCTCTTCAGTTCTTTCTTGTTGTGAACTACAACCACTTATAATAATCACCGCCACCAACGTTACGATTACACCCGGTCTTCTCATCGCTCTTTCCATTTTTATTTGTTTAGCACCCTAGACCGCCCTCGATTGGACAACCTGCGCCTATCTCTCCTTCAGCAAGATAATTCCTGCCAGTAAACACGCCTGGCTCAGGGCCATTGGATGTATACTCTGTCGGATCCGTAATATTCCATTCGTGCGGATGATTCCATAATCTCCAGAAATGTCTCCATTCATTCCAACCAATACCAAGATGCTTTACATATATTCCATCCTCTATCAGAATTTTGCCTACCTTTCTTCCAGTCATGCACGGAATGCTGTAACAATAGACAATAATATCCTTGTTAGGGTATTTTTCTTTCAGTTCCTTGAATGATTTTTTTATTCTTTCAACGGCACCATAATCAGAATTTTCTTTGTCCTTGTACGCAGGTATATTAACAGCGCCAGTAATATGCTCTTCCAAATATTCCTCTTCGCTTCTCAAATCAACCAAAATAAAGTCATCATTTTCTCCCTTCATAATCTCTTTTCTTACAGAATGTGGACTTACATGGACAGCATTTTCAACAAGATAAAACTCCTTAATAAGCTCTTCCTGACTGGGTTTTTGATTTGTTTGGTATTCAGTTACAATAAAAGCGGTTAAGCCCCCAGATATCACTCCCAATATAATTGATAAAATTATAATATTTTTTGCAGTTTGGTTTCCTTTCATTTAATTCACCTCTTTAAGTAGCCTATGTTTTACCCATCTTGCTTATATATAAGTTTTTTTATTTTTAAATGCCCGCCCAGGTTGCAGTGCACTACACTGAAAACCTTTAACAATCAACTCTTGCCACAACCCCCTCAAAGATATCTTTTTAAAGCTCCCGAAGACGTAAGAGGCATGCTCCCAGACAAAGTGTTAAAAAAAGAGCTGCTGAAAAAAACAACGCAACAACCAGAAAAGTATTATCCTGTACACTACCTTCAAACAGAAGGATTCACAAGAAGGCAATGCAAGAAGTGCTCACGATTCTTCTGGTCAACAACAGAAACACAACTCTGCGGAGACGCAACATGCTCCGGAGGATTCCGCTTCATCGCTAACTCTCCAGCAAAAAATGCTTTAGCATACGATGAAGTCTGGTTCAAGTTTTCAAAAATGTTTCAAAAATTCGGATACACGCCCATCCGCCGCTACCCCGTCAACGCACGCTGGAACCCAACAGTGGATTTTACCATAGCGTCAATCGCAGCGTTCCAACCTTTCGTTGTTTCTGGAGAAGTCGAACCACCAGCAAACCCCTTGACGATCCCACAATTCTGCTTAAGATTTGGAGACATTTCCAACGTCGGTTTAACAGGAGCGCACATGGTCGGATTCTCCATGATCGGGCAACACCACTTCGCAAAACCACACGAATGGAACCAAGAACGATCATTCCAACACATCCACACCTGGCTCAAAAAAGGATTAGGACTCCCAAACAAAGAAATTACCTTTCACGAAGACGCATGGGCAGGCGGAGGAAACGCAGGACCCTCACTTGAATTCTTCTCCAGAGGCATCGAACTTGGAAACCAGGTGTACATGCTTTACGAACAAACAAGCAACGGCCTCAAAGACCTTCCCATCAAAGTCTTAGACATGGGCATGGGACACGAACGAAACGCCTGGTTTTCTCAAGGGGCTGCCAGCATTTACGACGCAACCTTTCCCTTCGTGTGCAAGAAGCTGTACAACCTCACGGGAATTAACCCGGACCAAACATTCATGAAAGCGTTCGTTCCTTTAGGAGCTTTTCTTAATGTTAACGAAGTTGAAAATACCGAGAAATCCTGGAAAGATATCGCAACGAAAATAAAAATGAGCCCAAGAGCATTAAAAGAAAAAATCCTCCCCTTGGCAGCAATTTATTCTCTCGCCGAGCACAGCAGAGCATTATTGGTCGCACTAAACGACGCAGCGCTCCCAAGCAACGTCGGAGGAGGCTACAACTTACGAATGCTCGCAAGAAGGGCCTTCAGTTTCATTGAAAAATACAACTGGGACATTTCCCTGCCGGAATTGTGCACCTGGCACGCACACGAGCTCAATCCTTTATTTCCAGAGCTCTCTGAAAACCTCGAACTTGTCAGAAAAATCTTAGACGTAGAAAAGAAAAAGCACGAAGAGACCAAAGAAAAATCCCGCATCATTATCACAAAACTCATGCAAGAAGACATGAACAACGAAAAACTCCTTGAAGCATATGACTCTTACGGAATTCAACCAGAAGCACTCAAAGAAGAGGCTGAAAAACTTGGGAAGAAGATTCTTATTCCTGAAAACTTTTACTCCTTAGTCGCAGCACGCCACGAGAAGAACGTGCAAGAACATGAAACTAAAAAAGAATATTCTCCATTAAATCTCACAGGCGTTCCAGAAACAAAAATAAGATATTACGAGGATTACAGCATCACCTCTTTTCAAGCAACAGTCTTGAAAATAATCGAAAACGGGATCCTTCTCGACCAAACCTATTTCTACCCAACATCCGGAGGCCAGGTCCATGACCTTGGTTTTATCAACAAAAACCGCGTGCTTGACGTTTACAGGCAGGGAGGATACATGATTCATATCCTGGACGCTGCTACAGGATTAAAGCAAGGCTCTAAGGTAATATGCGAGATTGACAAAGAGAGAAGAATCCAACTTGCACAACACCACACCTCAACACATATCGTTAATGCGGCAGCAAGAACCATCCTCGGCAACCACGTGAACCAGGCAGGAGCAAAAAAAACCTTAGAAAAAGCACACATCGACCTCACACACTTCCAAACTATCACAGAAGAAGAACTCAGACGCATCGAAGTAGAGGCAAACAACATCGTACAAGCAGCAATTCCTGTACAAAGCTCCTTTATGTCAAGAAACGAAGCAGAAAAAAAATACGGCATGAGCATCTACCAAGGAGGCGTTCCCATCGGAAAAGAATTGAGAATCGTGAACATTCCCGGCAAAGATGTGGAATGCTGTGGCGGAACACACTTAAAAAACACCTCTGAAGCAAAAAAAATAAAACTCTTAAAAGCGTCCAAAATCTCAGACAGCATCGTCCGCATCGAGTTTGTCGCTGGCAAGGCCGCAGAAAGGCAAGAAAACCAAGAAAGAAACACGACAGAAGTCCTCGCACAATTATTAGCCTGCAAGCCATCCCAAGTCCCAGGAAGAGCACAAGAACTCTTTGAAAAATGGAAAACCCTCGTGAAGAAGGGAAAACAAACTGACCTGACATTCAGTTCAAAAAAATCTTACCAAGGCGAAGACATCATAGAAAAAGTCGCAGAAATATACAAGACACAACCAGAATTCGTCATCAGAACAACCGAACGGTTCCTCAGAGAATTAAAAGAAAAGGCGAACAAATGACTGAAGAACTTTCCCAAGGTTAAAAAAAGTATAAAATCAGGTCGGATTCCTCGAAGCGCAGCTAAAGAAGACCGCTATCCTGTCGCCAGAGTCAAGATCTTTCAAAAATAGGGTTTAACATTATTAACCTCAACCTAAAAAAAGCTAAGGTAAGCTTTATAAATAAACTGTTATTCCTCACCAAGGATCAAAAAACCAGGAGATAAAGAATATGACACAACAACAACCCATTTTCATCCTCTCAGAAAACACACAAAGAACAGCAGGAAGAGACGCCCAAAGAAACAATATTTTAGCAGCAAAACTCGTCGCAGAAACAGTCAGAACAACCCTCGGCCCAAAAGGCATGGACAAGATGCTTGTGGATTCTTTAGGAGATATCACCGTCACCAACGACGGCGTGACCATCCTCCAAGAAATGCAGATTGAACACCCTGCCGCAAAGATGATCGTTGAAGTAGCAAAAACCCAAGAGAACGAAGTTGGAGACGGCACAACAACCGCCGTCATCCTCGCAGGAGAACTCCTCAAAAACGCAGAATCCCTGCTTGAAAAAGAAATCCATCCCACCATGATCACGAAGGGTTATAGAATGGCTTCTGAAAAGGCGCAAGAATTCTTGAACGCAATGGGAGAAAACGTCTCCATGAAAGACAAAGACATCCTCAAAAAAATAGCAATGACTGCAATGACAGGAAAAGGCGCGGAAGTCGCAAAAGAAAACCTGTCAGAATTAATCGTCAACGCAGTCACCCAAGTCTCAGAGGAAGTCAACGGCACGCTTCTCGTCGACTCGGGAAATATCAAACTCGAAAAAAAGATCGGCTCTGGAATCGAGGATTCAGAACTCATCCAAGGAATCATCCTTGACAAAGAAAAAGTCCACCCGGCAATGCCAAGAAAGGTAGAAAACGCAAAAATCGCGCTCCTTGACGTCGCCGTTGAAATCAAAAACCCGGAAACAGACGCAAAAATCCAAATCACTGACCCCAACCAACTTCAAGGATTTCTCGAAGTAGAAGAAAAAATGCTCAAAAGAATGGTAGACAAAATCGTTGCCTCAAAAACAACCGTTGTTTTCTGCCAAAAAGGAATTGACGACCTCGCGCAGCACTACCTTGCAAAACAGGGTATTTACGCCGCGCGCAGAATCAAAAAATCAGACATGGAAAAACTCGCAAAGGCAACAGGAGCGACCATCATCAGCAGCCTTGACGATCTCACAGAAAAAGACCTCGGCTTCGCAGGCCTTGTAGAAGAAAAACATATTGGCGACGAAGACATGACCTATGTCACAAAGTGCGACAAAGCAAAGGCAGTCACCATCCTCATACGCGGCGGAACAGAACATGTTGTCGATGAGGTTGAACGCGCGATGAAAGACGCAATCGGAGACATCGCAGCAGCCCTCAAAGTAGGAAAGGTTGTCGCAGGCGCAGGAGCCTCAGAAGCAGAAGTAGCACGCGAACTCAGAAAATTCGCAACATCACTCTCTGGAAGAGAACAACTCGCAGTCCTCGCCTTCGCAGACGCCTTAGAAGTCATCCCAATCACTCTCGCGGAAAACGCAGGCCTTGACCCAATTGATTCCTTAACAGAATTAAAAGCAGCGCACGACCGCGGAGAAAAATGGGCAGGCCTTGACGTATTCTCAGGAAAAATAACAGACGCATGGCAGCGCGGCGTCATCGAGCCATTAAAAATCAAGACGCAAGCAATAAAATCAGCATCTGAAGTCGCAGAGCTCATCCTCCGCATTGACGACGTCCTCGCAGCCTCAGGAAAGAAGGAAATGCCAGCAATGCCCCATGGGATGGAGTAGATACCAACCACTATTTGAAGCGCGTAATAATACATTCAGAACTTTTTAACAACAGGCCCTTCAGCAGCATCCTCAACAAGATACCCTTCCTTCAGAAGTTCTTGCCTGAGCCTGTCTGCCTCTTGCCACTGCCTGCTCTTTCGCGCTTTTTCTCTTTGAGCGACTAGTTCCTGAATGCCGCTTGGTATCTCTTCCTTTTCTTTAAGAATCCCAAACACCGCGTCTAATTTTTTAAAGTACGTGAGCATGTCTTTTGCTTGTTTTTTTGAAAGCTTTTTTTCTGCAATTAAAGTATTAGCTTCTCTGATGAGCTCGAAAATGCTCGCGAACGCTCGAGCTGTTTCAAGATTGTCATCTAAGGCTTCTTCTACACTTTTTTCTGTTTTTTTAAGAAGACCAGAAGCTTTCTTACCGGCTTTCCCGCCAGGATAATGCTCCAGCATTCTCACAAAATCGTGAACCCTTTGCAAGGAATTCTTTGCCTGCAGCAAACTCTGCTCACTCACGTCAACAGTGCCGCGATAATGCGTCGAAAGAAGAAAAAAACGAAGCACTTTCGGATCATATTTTTGAAGAACATCTTTTATCGTCCAAAAATTTCCCAATGACTTCGACATTTTTTCTTTGTTTATCTTTAAGAACCCTATATGCACCCAATACTTCACGAAAGGAACTTTCCCAGACAAGGACTCCATCTGCGCAATCTCAGCCTCATGATGAGGAAAAATAAGATCCATACCGCCGCCATGAAGGTCGTACTGCTGCCCAAGCTCCTTCTCGGTAATCGCAGTGTCCTCCACGTGCCAACCTGGCCTTCCGGCGCCAATCCTCGTCTCCCACGCGGGCTCCCCTGGTTTTGAAAATTTCCAGAGACAAAAATCGCCCTTGTTTCTCTTCTCAGCGTTCTCATCAATCCTTGAAACTGCATCATCCTGCTCCTGCCCCATTCTTTTCGCAAGCTTCCCGTACCCTTTAAACTTCTTTAAATCAAAATAATACCCGTCTGAAATTTCGTAAGCAACGCCTTTCTTGATCAACCGCTCCACTTGAGAGACAATCTCCCCAATATACTCTGTCGCGCGCGCATACTTATTGACAGAATTTACTCCCAATCGTTTCATATCCTCCAAATAAGAAGCCTCGTAACGACTGCCAACCTCTCTCCAAGATAAATTTTTCTCGGCAGCCCTCTTAATAATCTTATCATCAACATCAGTGATATTCTGAAGATAAAACACCTTATACTTTTTGTAGCGCAAATACTTCACCAACACATCAACCTGCACGTACGTCTTCGCATGTCCAAGATGCGCATCATCGTACACCGTCGGGCCACAACAAAACACCTTCACACGCTTCCCTTTCAATGGCTTAAAGACTTCCTTCTTCCTTGTCAATGTATTATAAATTTTTAACATTGAATTCACCCTGAAGAACAAGGTTTATAACGTTTTTTATTACACCTTCCTCAATGATAAAAGTGGTTTTCGCTGGAAGAGTAGAAAGCGAAGAAGAAGGAGAAACTCTCATCCGCGCATTGGATGATTTTGCTCGAAAAAATAACTTATTTTCCTGGAAAGAAGCGTATATTGGCGGGAAAAAACGCCTCGACGAACTTCGCATCCTTGAAAAGGCAGAAGAAGTACTCGGTGGACTTCACGGCGACGATCCTAGCAGAATGTACATTCTCTTGGAAGGACAAGCCTCAGACACAGACAGGCTCAGAAACGAAGCAAGCAGTTTTTGTGAAAAATACACGCTATCGCACAAGATTTATAGAGATCACCCTTAACACCACTAGAAAGGCTTTTATGCTTTTCTCTCACCCTCCTTGCATGCCCACACTCTTATTCGCAAAAGAACTTTCAGAAAAAGGCGGATACCCGCTTATTCGCGCTTTTGAACGCTTAGAAAGGCTTAAAGAGATTGAATCTTGGATCTATACGCCTTACCTCGCCCAGGGTGTTCCAGAAAACGTAAGAGCGCTTCTTCCCACATCCCCTCAAGATGGAAAACTGTACGCGGGAATTGAAGTGAAGGTAGCGGACGCTGAAGCATTCGAGAACTCTGCAGGACAATTCGCTGAAAGATTCAGCCTCAGATTTTGCATCATTGAAGACTAACATCCATAATTCAATTCAACAATTTTTAAATTCTCACTCAGCTGAAAAGGTAAAAACCTTACTCCTCCACACCATCAAAAAAATCAATCAATGAGCCTTGAAAACAATTAAAAAATACATATAACAATTCTTGTAAAGAAAAACCAAGCTTACGCTTTCTTAAACTTCGCAACAGTCTCAAGAAGATCCACATGACCCATAAACAACGCGCGGCAACAATACCTCTCCAACCCAAGATCATCCATCACCTTCTTCGGATGCTCACCTTTAGAAGTTCTTTCCTTATACCCCCCCCACAGATGGGCTACAGGCTTACCACATGCGTAACACACAATTGGAATAATCATCGCAGAACGACACGACCAAACTTATTTAAATCTTTCCAACGGTTTCCCATTGTCCCTTCACCTTGTACTTGTCCGATGTCAAAATCTCCTCATACTCTCTCTCCAGCGCCTCCTTCCCAGCAGACTTTTGAGAAAAGAAAAACCTGTACACTGCCAAACCAGCCAACACCACAATAATTCCTACCACTGCTTTATAAGAAAGGAACTCGATCATAGCAAGATTACCTTTATTCACCTTAAAATAGTTTTCTATAAATCGCGCCTTCTCTCTTTCATCCCAACATCCAAGAAAAAAACTTAAACAATCTTCTTTCCAGTCTCCTTGTCATAAACGTGAATCACATTCACAGGACAGCCCTGCGCAGCATCAACATTCGCCTCAAGATCAGCATCAACCTCCAACTCCCACTCATTCTCAGAAATTCTCTTCGCCCCAATCAAATCAGCCTTCCCATCGGCATTCATCACCCACACCTTCGGATGAATCGCAACACACGCGGCGGCGCCAATACACGCAGGCCTATCATACACAATCTTGTACATCTTTTTTTTCTGAATAGTCTCTCCCATAGCCTATGCCCTACCTAACGTCCTCTCACCAGGCTTCCACTCTACAGGACACAACTCACCAGACTGCAAGGCGCTTAATACCCTCACCGTTTCCTCAACACTCCTTCCCACACTTAGATCAGAAATAATACTATACCTTAAAACACCCTCAGGATCAATAATAAACGTACCACGATACGCAATTCCCTGATCTTCTTTTAATACACCGAACAAGCGCGAAACAGCATGCGTTGTATCAGCTAAGACTGGAAACTTCACCTCAGGAAGATCGCGCTCAAACCACGCCTTATGACTATGCACCGAATCAGTACTCGCACCAAGAACAACCGCATTTAACTTTTTAAACTCTGACTCACGCTGAGCAAACCCACGAATCTCCGTAGGACACACAAAGGTAAAATCCAACGGGTAAAAAAACAACACCACCCACTTCCCCCTGTATTCAGAAGACTTCGCTTTAGTAAAACTTCCAGCGTGATAAGCCTCAGCGCTAAACTCAGGAACTTTTTCTCCAACCATTACTCCCATTTTTTCTCCTCAACAAAAAAGAGCAACCCTGACAAGTATAAAAATTTTACTGCAGTCTAGAAGCCCGTTCCATGCCCCTTTTCCTTTTCCATCACGTTGGGTTTGTATCCTGACACGCTTGTGCCGCCATACAAAACGCTCGCACTGTTGGAGCCGTAGCCGGCCAAGCCATTGTTTTGCGGACTATAGATATCAGAGACGTTCGCCCTGTAATTAAAAGAAAGGCCAAGATTATTATGGCGCAACGTGTGCTCCCCAGAAGCCCTCGCGTTCGCGGCAGCCACCTTCATCATAAATCCGCAAGGACAGCCAGCAACCACCATCGCATCATCCTGCGTTTTACTGTACGAAAATGATCCAGAAGCAGGATTTTGATAAGAAAACACCACTCCAGCACCTTTGCTGTAGCTAAACACCTTGCTTTCTCCTCTCAGGCCATACACAAAGATTTCCTGCCTTTCATCAGGCTTTTCAAGAGCCTCAACACCTTCTCTTGGAGCTTCCCTCTGTTCAATCTTTAACAAAAGATTTGGTAAGTTCTCCCTGTCCTGCTGTTCAAAAGGCGTGTCCAACCCAGGCGTCGCAAGAATAACAAGCTCAGCGTCTTTATGCAGCTTTGCATGATTTTTCCACTGCTTTGACTTTTGCATTACCTTTAAAATCGCTTTCGCTACCTCAACATCAGACAAGCCTTCCCTGAGCTTTCTACTTTGCAACTTTTTCACTAAATCTCCCATAAAACCCTCAAAAGCTCAAATACGTTAAACTTTAAAAACATTTGGTTTCTTGCTCCAATTGCGTAGGTATCAATACATTTTATAAGCAGTATTTACTCTTTAACTCCTTTCTTGCTTCTTTCAAGAGTTGCTTTGTTGGCTTTGAACATTGAACTGAACCAAAAAGCGCCTTTACATTCTCTTTTATTTTAACCTTACCTTCAAGAAAAATATGCGCCTCTTCCAACATTTCTTTCGCATTCTTAAACTTCACCAAGCGCAACGCCTCCTCAAACGCGCACCACCTAAAGCCAACATGCTCCCCTGACAATTTTATCTTTTTTTCCTTCGTCTCAGCAAGCACAAACGTTGCGTCCTTTCCCACTACCTTTCCTTTTTCTTTAAACGCCCACGAAATTCTCTTTTTAAAACCTAAGAATTTCAAACGCGTAATCCCCGTCTCTTCCTCGACCTCACGCCTTACCGTCTCTTCCATGGACTCATCGCTCTCAGCAAGACCCTTTGGAAAACCCCAGTGCGTCCCATGATCCAATAAGAGAAATAAGATCTTCCCTCTCTCCCTACGGAACAAGATTGCGCCATACGAAAACAAGCGTCTCATCGGGCCTTCCTTTCCAAGACATACCTCTTGTCATCAACATCAGTAAACTGATCCGCAGCCTCCACCAACTTTCCAGACGCGCTCCTGCCAAACGCCATCACCTCAACACGACAGCCAAGCGCACGCTTCAAATGCTCCACTAACGGAACAAAGTCACCGTCACCCGAAATCAGCACAATCGTATCCAAACGAGGCGCAAGCTCAATCGCATCCATCGCAATCCCAATATCCCAATCAGCCTTCTTATTCCCATCATAAAAAACTTGTAATTCCTTCAACTTCACCTCAAAACCAATATTCTTCAACGCAGTGTAAAATGTTTCCTCCTCCTTCTCCCCAGCACGAACAGCATACGCTATCGCTCTCACAATCTTCCTGTCACGAATCGCGTCCCTCAACACCTCCCTAAAATTCACCTTCGACCCATACAACGAACGAGCAGAATAATACAAGTTCTGCACATCCACAAACACGCCAATCCTCTGCTCCCTCATCATGTCTCCGCCTACAATAATTTCACGAGCTCTGCCTGAAACAAGAGGGCGAGCGCTCCTCCCACTACCAATAACCATAGTCCTTTCCTCCATTTGTATACTTTCGCTCCGTCAAACTGCCACACAGGAATCAGATTAAACAACGCAAGCCAACCATTAATCTTCATCCCAAACTCAGCAACAGTCTGCACAAAACCAGCGCTTGCATAAAACACAAGCATAAACACTACCGCTAACATAAGATTCACCAAAGGCCCAGCGATCGAAATCTTTCCATTATGATCCTCACGAATACTTCTTCCACCAATCATCACCGCACCGGGGGCGGCAAACACGAAACCAAAAAAACTCATAATAACCGCAAGAAACAGCATCTCATCAAAACTCCTAAACTCCGCAGTATACTTAAAACGCTGCGCCACCACTTTATGCCCAAGCTCATGCAACAAAAATCCTGTGCCAACCACAATCAACGAAATCACAATACTCTTCAAAAACCCCAACAAACCGCCAAGCACAATCCCGAATGCTATCGAAACAGCAAGCCACGCCTTTACCAAATCACGAATTTCAACGTTCGAGATCGTGAACTTTCCAATTTTGTATTTCTTATAAACCATCATAAAACTTCTTTCTGTTTTCTCTTTTAAATAGATTTGCATTCACGAAGAAACATCACTCTTGTTTGGCATAAAGCTCTAAAAACTCGTTCAGAATCATTGAAAGCCGATGCACTTCTCCTGGACCTTCACGATGCGCATACGCAACAGCACTCCTTAACCACGGCTCTGCACTTTTAAACCGGCAAGAATCAAGATACAGATACGCAATCTGAAGCCGAATATAGGGATTTTCAGGATCAATTGTAAGAATATGATTATAAACCGCAAACGCCCCATTACTATCCCCCAATCCCTGACAAGCGATCGCAAGCTCCTCGAGCAAATGAATATTCTCAGGATCAGCACTCAACTTTTTTGTAAGATCCACTTTCTCTTGCGCATAATCAACCTCACCCCGCTTAGCGCCTTGTCTTCTCCTCACCGAGTCTAGTGACACAACATTATTCTCCTCAGGCCAAAGAATTCTCGCCATCTCAAATCCCCTCGCCGAAAACCGAAGTATTAAAATAAGGATTCACAGCAAACTTCTGCTTTAAACGATTCATATCCTCAACCTTTCTCGTCATTCTCAAATCATTTAAATCTTCAATCTTCCTTCCCATCTTACACTTCCTGCCCCGCCATTTCGCCAGTACCTATTTCAATAGCACCCGCCTTCTTCAACTTTACTAAGTACTTGCGCGCGACGTGCAACGGATACGGCATCTTAAACTCAGGATTTATCCATTTTTTCACCAATACTTTCGCAGTCTCCAGAGAGATATTATGACCGGGCGTCATGTACACAGGATTCGCAAACTCCTTTGTCTTCATCGCAAACCCACTAACTTTATCATTCACCATAATCTTATCCTCTTCCAAGCCGCCAAAAATCAACTCCTTCGCAACAGCAACACAGGGCTTATTAGACAACACGCCGACATAATTCCCAAGACCGACTTTCATCGGATGCAACGAACCAAAACCCTCAACTAATATTAAATCGGGTTTTTTCTCAAACTCCTTCAACGTCTGCAAAATCGGAGGACCTTCCCTAAACGCGACAACCCTTGGAGAATACGGCATCGGCTCTTCTGTAACAGTTTCTCTCTGCTCAATAACTCCTAAAGAATCAGCATCCACAATCACACCCGCACACAACGCTTTCCTCTCCTTAAACGTTACCGCAAACGCCGCTATCGTTTTAATCTTAGTAAAACTATCTTTAAGAGAAATACCTTTTAATATTTGCTTCTCAATCTCTTTTAATTCTTTAAAATCAACCTGCCTGTCCATTTTTTTGACACCTTTTTGGGTTAAAATTTAAACTCTAATTGATCTTTGTTTCGCTCTTCAAAATATCCTTCTTTTTCCATACCTTTAGGCAAAGAACACCTCTTTATAAATCTTCCTTTTTATCACTACCTTAAAGGAGTTATAAATAGCTTATGTTTTGAAAAAAAAGTCTCCTGCCTCAAAATTTTACAAAACCTTTAAATAACGTCAGACAATCAAAAAAATTAGCGGGATAGGACAGCTAGGAGTGTCCGTCGAAACGTCCTCAACAGAGGCGTTGCGGAAGGCTCATAACTAGCTCTGAGACACCCGAATAAAATTCCTCAAAAAAGAATTTTCGGGGGGGTCGCTGGTTCAAACGGAAAGACCATTGGTCTACCTGAATGTCCAGCTCCCGCTACTTTTAATTTTTTTAACTTTTGATCTTTATTAATTAAGTCTTGAGAATTATTTAGCATACTTGTACAAGTATTTTTGTGGAACCTTGGCAGAGTAAATTATATATCCACAGAAAAAAGGCGTGAAACAAAAAATTCTTTAAAAAAACTTATTCACCTTATTCCAAATCAGCGCAAATAAGGCACCAACCACAAGCCCAATAATAAAATGATAAACAACGCCCAACACCCAACCAAGAACAGAGAAGTTCACAGTAAGAGAGGCATTCACAAGATGAGCATCCTGAACAAGGGTTAAAAATCCGTCACCAAAAACACCCAACAAAATACCGATAATCCCGAACCATACTGCAGCAAAAACACCCGCACACAACGCAGTCTTTTTTATATCAAGCATCCTTTCTTTCTGGAAATACCCCCTTAAATAGATTTGCTTTTTCAAAAACAATCTCACACATTTTATAAATAAGCTCTTAACACTTATCTTGCTATGAGCAAACTCATTTTCGGTGCCGATGACGCTGGCAGAAACTTAATTTTTCATTAAGTTGCCAAGAGGACCAGTCATCGGGCCAATGGTACTCGCAGGCGTCGTGATAGAAGAAGAAAAAATATCCAGTCTCAAGGCTCTTGGCGTTCGCGACTCAAAGCTCTTAACTCCAAACCAGCGAGAAGCCCTCTACGACAAAATCATCAAGACCGTAAAAAATCACAAGATCATTATCATCAGTCCCCAAGAAATCGACAACGCTGTAGAGGACAAGAACGTCACCCTAAACGGCTTAGAAGCGATCAAATTCGCACAATTAATCAACGCGCTCAAATCAGACATCGCCATCGTCGACTGCCCCTCAACAAACATCAAGGCGTACACAGAACAACTCAAGCTCTACCTCAAAGAACAGCCAGAATTACGATGCGAACACAAGGGAGAACGCCACCCTCCTGTCGCAGCAGCATCCATCCTCGCCAAAGTCACTCGAGACAGAGAAGTAGAAAAAATAAAAAAAAAGTACAACATTGAATGTGGTTCAGGGTACCCTAACGACCCTCTGTGCAAGGACTTCCTCAAAGAAAATTGGGATAAATATCCAGAAATCATGAGAAAGAGCTGGAGCACCTACAAGGCATACGCAGAAGGAAAAAAACAAACATCACTCAAAGAATTCTAGAATACACAACCTATATAAAACTACACCTCCAAAAAGCCCTATGCACGACAAGATCCTCGACCTCTTATTACAAAGAAATGAAATCACCTGGCAATCCATCATCCTCGACCTCGTCAAGGAAGAAGAATTCAACCCTTGGGACATTGACATTTCGCTCCTCGCACAAAAATACTTAGACACCATACGAAAACTCAAGGAAGCAAACTTGTTCGTCTCAGGAAAGGTGTTGCTTGCATCAGCAATTCTTTTAAGGGTTAAATCCCAAAACCTCCTTGACCATGATTTTGTCGTTCTTGACAATCTGCTGTTCCCGCCAGAAGAGCTCGAAGAACTCAACCAGTACGAAGACAATCAAGGAAGACAAAGCCTTCTTTTAGAACATCCAAAATTAACCATCAAGACACCCCAAGCGCGAAAGAAAAAAGTCACTGTCGATGATCTGCTCGAAGCCTTAGAGCAAGCGCTCGCTGTCAACGAACGAAGAATCCTCAAGGTAACAGAACGCAACAGAATCCCAGAAGACTTAACCATTCCAGAAAGACAATATGATATTACCCAACTCATCGAAGCCCTGCACAAAAAAATCCTTCAAGGACTTAAACAAAAACCAACAGTCACCTTCACTGAACTTCTTCCAAGCCAAAAAAAAGAAGACAAACTCCTCACTTTCATTCCGCTCTTGCACCTGTCCAACCAAGAACACATCGACTTAGAACAAGAAGAACCCTTTGGTGAAATTTACATCAAAACGTACAAAGAAAAATAACTTTTTCAACAACAATCCTTAAATAGAAGCATTCTCAGGAAAGGCAAAGAGGTGATCATATGGAATTTAGCACAGCGCTCAAGCGCCCATTCTCAGACTTAAAGACATTTATCATCGGATCAGCACTCAGCATCCTCCCTATTATCAACTTCTTCGCCTTCGGCTACATCCTTGAAGCAGCAAAACTTACCCTCAAAAAGAAAAACACCTTGCCAGAATGGAATAATTGGGGAAACCTCTTCGTCAAAGGACTGCTCTCTGTCCTGATCGGCTTTATTTATATGATTCCCGGCATGATCGCTATGATTTATGGAGGATTAGGATTTTTTTATTTTACCGGTGGAGGAGAGCTATCTTTATCTCTATTCACCGGACCACGCGTTATAGGGTCTCTTCTCTTTGCTTCGCTTTTCTTTCTTCTCGCACTCTATCTCATTCCCTCAGCAACCCTCACCTTCCTCACCCAAAGAAGATTCGGCGCAGCCTTCACCTTTTCCACCGTGTTTGGCAAAGCCTTCACAGGACGTTACTTCCTCGCATGGATCGTGAGCTCCTTCGTCGCTCTTGTCATCAGTTTCCTTGCCCTGCTCATTCCCTTCGTCGGAGTGGGCATCGGAAGCTTTGTTGTTATGATGATCGCCTACACTCTCCTCGCAGAAGCTTATCGAAGCTAACTCTTTTTCACCTTATTTACTATCCCACTTGCCTTGTTCAAACTCCACCTTTCCAAGACAGCCAATGTTCTGCAAGCGTATTTTTGTTTTATATTATTCCTTAAGATTTGTTCTTTAAGACCGTTACGAAATACTAAGGTTTCCTCACTATTTTCATAATCCAAACAACTCAGAAAGATCCAACTCCAACACAACCACAGGCATCTCCAATCCGAAATTACTAAGAACCTTCGGATGCACCTCGCCAACCTCAGCGACATCTTTATTGTTTACAGTCACTCTCGCAGCCCTTCCGGAAATAAAACTTCCATGCTCACTCTCCTTAAGAGAACATTTCAAATCCAAACACCTCATTACATACTCCAACACCTGCTTCATCTCCGTAAAATTAGCACCAGAATGACACAAAACAACACACAGCTTCAACACATCTTTACATTTTACATCTTTCGTTTCATCAGGCACAATCACCTGGTTTATCTCAAATATTTTTTGAGGATACTCAACGCTTCTGTTATTCTTCAAACACTTCATCAACTCAGGCAACAACCACACCCGAGGCATATTCACACTCTGCTCCACGCTCCTTCCAAGATTTAGATGAGGAACTTGTTTCACATTCATATTCTCAAACTGATCCTGCCTGCTGCTCAGCACCAGCGTAAACACCTCTTGATACCCTAACCCTATCATTATCCCGCTCAGCTCCTCTTTCACCTTCACACTTCTTGTCGTCTCTCCTTCAGTAAACACAGGCTTTATTCTTGGCTCAAAATTGTTAAAACCATACGCTCTCGCGACATCATCAACAATATCAACATCATGCCAAATATCATATCTCGTCCCAGGAACCACAACAACAATCTCTTTTTTCTTCAAAGACTTCACAGCATAACCCATTTTTTGCAATAATCTTTTCACATCCTTCGCTTTGAAGTCACTTCCTAAAATCTTGTTTATGTACTCAATCTTAATCTTTCTCTGTTCCTCCTTAAAGTCCGGAGAAGTTACATTTTTCTTGTTATAACCAACCTCTATCGAATAAGCTTTTCCGCCCATATCAATCAACGCCCCAACTAAAATCTCCAAAGCAAGGGTAATCGTTTTCAAATCAATCCCCGTACACTCCACAAAAACCTCTCTTGTATTTGCATCAACCTTTCCCACATCATGAGCGTTTATAATTGGAGGCATAGACAACACCACATTATCCGCGCCCCTGAAAACGGGGAACCTCTCCCAACATCTTCCTTTAGCCTCTAAAATATGCCTGTACTTTTTTCCCGTAGGATGCCTCTCCAAAACCTCAAGGCCATTTATTTCATCCCCATACTCCAAAGGCCGAAACACGATCCCTTTCGGATCTTCTGCTGTAAACATCACTGGAAACGTAATCCTCTCAAGAGGATACAAGCCAAGACCCCCTTTCTTTCTCTGCCTTAAAAACGTCTCTCCAAGCTTTTCCTGAATCCTTATTATTTCCTTAATCTTCTTCTCATCCAACTTCAATCCTTTCACAATCGCAGCAACAGCAAGAGGCCACTCTTTCGCAGGATTCTTCACAATCACCTTTTTCCCAGACTTCTCAATTTTATAGGGCTTAACTTTTAGCCCAAAATAACTTCTTAACGCTCTCGCCAAGCCCTGCGTTGAAAGCAGATCAGGCCTTTCCGCTGTAATTTCAATTCTCAGCTCATCTCCTTCCACACGCTCAAGCTCAAACCCCAAATTAAACAAAACTTCTTCTAACTCTTTCACACTCACCTTTTTCCCAACATACTTTTCCAACTGTGAATGCCTTGTTTCCAACACTACCATTTTTTAATCACTTTACTCTTCCTAAACCAGCTCAAGTCACCAGCCGCACCCAACATATTTCTGATATCTTTCTGCTGATGCAGCATCATCGCCAATCTTTCCACGCCTAACCCCCACGCAATCACCGGAACATTTATTCCATACGGCTCCAACGCCTCAGGCCTGAACACGCCAGAATTAATCAACTCAACCCACTTTCCTAACTGCTTATTATATCCAATACATTCCATAGAAGGCTCAGTGTAGGGGTTATAGGTAGGTTTAAATTTTATTTTATCCACCCCCATCCTCTGATAAAACTCCCTGATATAGCCCATTAAATCTTTCAACGTCAACCCCTTATCCATGATAAACCCCTCGCTCTGATGAAACTCAGGCAAGTGCGTCGCGTCAATCGCCTCATTCCTAAAAATCCTGCCAATGTAAAAATACTTCGCAGGCGGTTTAATCTTCTTCTCTCCAAAATACCTAAACGTTGTCGAGGTTGTATGGGTCCTCAACAACAACTGCCTCGCGATCTTTTCATCCCACTTATAGCCGTACCCCCTGCTTCCAGAATCACCACCACGCTCATGCACTTCTCTCACTTTCTTTGTTAAACTTTCAGGTATCGTCCCCATATATGGCAGATAAAACGTGTCCTGCACATCCCTCGCCGGATGATTCTGAGGAATCCACATCGCATCCATACACCAAAACGCGGTCTCAACAAGCGGGCCTTCCATCTCCTTAAATCCCATCTCCAAAAAGATCCCTCTTATCTGGTTCATCGTATCCTGCAGGGGATGTATCTTTCCCCCATAAATCTCAGGAACTCTCGCTTTCACCTCATACGCCCTAAAACTCTTCTTTTCCCAAGCCCCGCTCTTCATCATCTCAGGCGTTAAAACCTCTATAACATCCACGTCAACCTTTTCTTTTGTCAGTCTTTCACCCAGGCTTGTTAGCGTTATTGAAATTTCTTTTTCAGAGAATACATCAACAAGACCTCTCTTCCTCAACTCCTCAAACCCCAACCTTTCACCCTCATCCAAGGCGTCCACAGCCATTTTTTCTTTTATCAACCTAGAAAATAACTCTTCCTCAGGTGTTCTTTTATCCACTAACGTTTTTCCAGCGTTGGTTAATTTTATTGTTAGCTCCTTATCCCTCGCAACCTCTATCGCATTCTTTCTTCTCAACAAGCCAACACAAGCATTCACCTCAGTATCGCTTAACCCTGTTTTTTCCTTCACCTCCCTTAATGTTCTTCCCCCATCTGAAAGAGTATTTATGACCCGCCTCTCAGGCAACTCTTTATACTTAACAGCCTTGTCTGCCAAAACAATTTTCTTGCTCTCCTTCACTTTGATCTTTAAGGCTTCTTTCTCCTCTAAAAATTGCAGGCCTTTCATCACCTGCGCTTCTTGCAACTCAGAATTTTTCACTAACTCAGGAAGAGTATCGCAGTCTTTTAAGAACGGTAAGATCTTTCTCTCTAAAGGATGCAATCGCTTCACCAACTCTTTTATATCCATTACCCTTAACAAAAAATAAGAAACTTATAAGCCTATTGGAATGACAGAGCCACTACTTTTTATTCCACGCGGACATGAACAAGGTTCTCATCGCGCTTGAAAAAAAAGGCGAATTCACCCAAATTCCAGCATCAGCAGTCTCATGCACATCCTTATCATGATTGACCATGAAGACAATATCCTTTCCGTCCACAATCACAAAACGCGCCTCAAGATCAACATCCTTCACCTTCGCAATCTCCGCAATCTCCTTTCCAGCATCTTTCGCTTTCTCTGACTTCAATGGGGCAGCAACCCTCACCTCAACATTATTTCCATGCAACTTTCTTAACATTGATTTCATATGCTCCACCTTTCTCAACAAGCCCTCAGCAGTCGTCGCGATCAACACCTCACCCTTCGCGTTCGCCATCAACGAAAGCATATGGTCATACGTACTTGACCTTGTCCTGAAACTGCCAGCGATGTTCGCAGCGTCAACATGCTCAATACCCTGCTTGTACAGCAAGCTTAACTCGCCAAACACGTCAGTATGCTGCACCTTGTCAATCGCCTGAACCTCTTCCTCAGACTTTTCCCTAATTGCCTTTTTTACGCGTTTCAGGATCTCCGCAGGCTCAACAGCCAAATACTTAATAGGCCTGCCCAACTTCATAATAATGAACCCTTTCTTTTCCAAAGACTCCAGAACATCATAACTTCTTGAGCGAGGAACATTGCTCATATCAGAAAGCTCGCCAGCAGTAGCTACACCCTTGCTCAACAAGGCAGTCCAGATCTTTACCTCATAAATATTCAGGGTAAAGGCGCTTCTCAACTTCTTCAAAGACTCTTCACGAACGATCATCTTAGAACAACATGAACGCCAGTATCTTTATAAACCTTTCGGAATTACTGCCACTGTGCAGTAATTACCTTTCCAAACCTGCAAGATTTCTACTTCTGAAAGTTGAGGTATTCCTCCGTATGCTGCGTTTGCTGAGACTACGTTGCGATGGATTTTGGCCGATTCGTTATCTTTTAGGCCGATTATTTCTCGAAGAAAAGACTTTCCGGAATATCTTTTTAAGAAATTCGGTAATTTATATAATTTTTTATTTTTCTTTTCCAAGTTTTTTGTAGGAGAGCCAGATAATAATTAAGAGTTCTGCGAGGATAACTATCGGTCTAAGGAATCTGTGGAGACCTCCGAAGCCACGTACGGTTCCGAAGAATAAGATGAAGAGTCCGCCGAGCATGAAGCCGGTGCCGATCCATTCATTTAAAGGATTTTTTCCTGAAGGGAGGAGGACGCCGAGGCTGATTGCAATGAGCCCCGCGATTGCTGACAGCACAAAGTAGATTAAGTCATGGCGTTCGCGTGCGTCTTCGAAAGCAGTGTTGCACATATTGCAGAATGCTTCTTTAGGACATCCTTGATCGTCAAATGTTTTGTAGTCGATGTAGCCTTTTTGTGTTTCGCATTCTTTGGTTGTTTTTGGAGCAACACTATCTGGGCATTTTTCTGGAGGTTCTATCTCTAGGGAATGTGGTCGCGGCCCAAAGGCAGTGCAAAAATGTTCGTAGGTTGGCGTTGGATAAAGCGCGTCGATGCTTGTTGTGACGAAGACGGAGAAGAGGACTGCGACGACGAAGATGATGAGAATTTTTCTGAGGTCGACCATAGCGCGGCTAATGTGGAAGGATTATATAAATGTGTTGGCCTTTTGGAATTAAACCTCCAAGAGGAGGTTAGTTCTTAAAAATTAGAGGGTTTGACTAACGCCCTGCTTTGATAATGTTTTTATAGGTTGCTCACTTTTCAGGAGAATGGTGGAATTTGAGGTTCAGAAGAATGAGGTTAGGTTAATAAAAAGATGAGGATGCAGTTTGTTGAGAGGTGGGCTGAGTTTATGAAGAATAATCCTGTTGAGGCGTGGTCAAATCTGCAGAAGGAGCTAATCGACAGTCAGGTTGAGAATGCTGAAAGGATAAAACTGACAAGAGGGCAGGTAAAATATATCAAAAAAATGCGTTAAAGTGTTGCGTTCTTCTTCAGCAAGCAAAATATTAATAAGAGAGAAGCATCTGTTTTTTTTATGAAGGTTTTTGTCGTTCTTGACGGGATTGGCGATCTGCCTTGCCCTTCCCTAAGTGGGAAGACCCCTCTTGAGGCTGCGTCTACTCCTCATTTAGACAGCCTCGTAAAAAAGGGAAATCTTGGGTATGTGTATCCTGCGGGAAGGGATGTTGCTCCTGAGAGTGATGTCGCGGTGACTGCGTTGTTGGGGAACGATTTAAGAAAAGTATACACTGGTCGTGGACCACTGGAGGCGTTTGGTGCAGGGATTCCTTTCAAGCCTGGAAATTTGGTGTTGAGAACGAATTTTGCGACAGTGAACAGCAAGTTTGTGTTGATGGATAGGAGGGCTGGAAGGACGTTAACGACAAAGGAGGCGGAAGCATTGGCGAAGACGATCAATAAAGAGGTGGATCTTGAGATAGGATTCAGGTTTGTTCCTACTGTTGAGCATCGCGGTATTCTTGTCCTTGAAGGAAATCTTTCTGCGAATGTGAGTAATGTTGATCCCGCTTATGAGAGAAAAGGGGTGTTTGGTGTCGCGAGGAGCGGGGAAAAGGACAGGCCCGGGGTGGCGCAGCCTCTTGATCCGAAGCCTGAGACAAGGAGGAGTGCGCGTTTGGTGAATGAGTTTGTCAGACAGAGTTATGAAATTTTGAAGGATCATCCTGTGAATAAGAAGAGAATGAGTAACTTTCTTCTTCCTGCGAATATTATGTTGCCGCGGGATGGGGGAACGTGTCTTCCTATATTGGAGAAGAAGGAAGGGTGGACTGCGGTGGTGAGTATGCCTCTTGAGCGGGGGATTGCGAAAGTGTCAGGAATGCGCGTGGTGAGTCCGGTCTTGCCTCCTGTTACTGGGGATTTGTATGGGCATCTGTATAAGACGTTAAAATTAACGATTGCTGCTGGAAGAAAAGTTATTGAAAAGGAAAAGTACGCGAAATATTACGTTCATGTGAAGGAGACGGACATTCCTGGTCATGATAATAGGCCGAAAGACAAGAAGAGGATGATTGAACTCTTGGATGAGGAGTTTTTTAGTGTTTTGAAGGAGTTGGGATGTGAGATGCTTGTTACTGGTGATCATAGTACGCCTTGCGGGTTGAAGAGGCACAGCGCTGATCCTGTTCCCTTACTGTGGAATGGTGGCCAGAAAAAGGACAAGACCTTGAGGTTTACAGAGAGAGAGGCGTTGAAGGGTGCTCTTGGAAGGATGTATGGAAGGGAGGTCTTGGTGAAGACGGGGTTTTGAAGGTTCGAGGAAGCCTTAAATTCTTTCACGTGTTGCGTTTCTGATGTCTGATAATGATGCTGTCATTACGTACGAGTCGCTGTACGAGTTGTTGAGGTTGGAGAAATATAGGAAAGAGTTGCAGAAGCTTGATGGAACCTTCTTTGAGAATGTGGTGAATTATTTGGAGGAGAAAAAAGCGATCCTTCATGCCCAGGAGACGAAAGACAATCTTTTCGCGCAGGAGAATTTGGAAAAAACGAAGAAGCAGGTGGAGAACATTCAGAAGATCTTGAAGGAGTTGTATGAGAAGAGGGAAAGTAAGATTGTGCAGCTTGCGTTGTTTTGTTCGCGGACGAAGAGCAGGTTGCATGATGAGAGCGTTCTTTTAGGTGAGGAAAAAGTGATGTATCACGCGTTGTTGGAGCGGTTGAATAATTTTAGAAAAACCATTCAGGATGAGCTTGTGCAGGGAAGAAGGCCAAGGCTTGAGGAACCGAAAGGCATAAAAACTGATCAGAAGGACCCTCCGAAAAGCAGGACTGTGCGCTTCTTGCAAGCGGTGCCAGAGTTTGTTGGGGAGGATATGAACACCTATGGTCCTTTTGTTCCTGAGGATATCGCGAACCTTCCAGTCAAAGTCTCAGAGGTCCTGATTAAGAATAATAGGGCAACAGAGTTATGAAAATTCCGAAAACGCAGAAAAAGTATTGTCCTTGGTGTAACAAGGCGACTGAGCATAAGGTGGATCAGTACAAGTCTGCGGGAAAGAGAGGCAGCTTAAGTCATGGTTCAATAATGAGGGCGAAGCTGCGGGGTCAGGGTCGTGGTGCTGGGAACAAGGGGAAGTGGGGATCGAAGCCTGCGATCAGCAAGTTTAAGCGCACAGGCGCGAAGATCAGCAAGAAGACGACGTTAAGGTTCGCCTGTAAGGAATGTAAGAAAACAATTCAGCAAAATCAAGGGTTCAGGGCGAAGAAGGTGGAGTTCATATGAAACAAACAAAGAGCAAATTTGTCAAGGTGAAGTGTGAGAAATGCAAGAATGAGCAGGTTGTTTTTGAGAAGGCGAGTACGCAGATTCTTTGTCTTGTGTGTAATGAGGTGCTTGCTGAGCCTACTGGTGGAAAGGCGAAGATTAAGGTTCAGGTCTTGGAAAAGTTTGAGTGAGTTTTCTTAAAAGTAAATATGTTCAAAAAACAACACTTATAAAGATGATCCCTCTTTAGGCTGAATGCTCTTTAAGAAGAAAGGTGTTCCTGAAGTTGGCGAGATTGTTCTTTGCACGGTGAAGAAGATTTTGTACCATTCTGTTTTTGTCAGCATCGACGAGTATGAAAACAAGGATGGAATGATTCACATCTCTGAGATTGCTCCGGGAAGGATCAGGAATTTGAGAGATTACGTGAAAGAGGATAAGAGGATTGTGTGTAAGGTGTTGGATATTAATAGGGAAACGAGAAACATTGATCTTTCATTGAGGCGTGTTCCGTCAACGGAGATGGTGCAGAAGCTTACAAATTATAAGCAGGAGGAAAAGGCTGAAAAGTTGTTGGTGACGTTGGGAAAGCGGTTCAACAAAGATCTAAAGCAGATGTACGAACTTGTGGGAGCGAGAGCTATTGAAAAGCACGGAAGCCTGTACGCTTTTTTCAATGATGTGAGCGTGAGAGGGAAGAAGGCTGTTGAGGGGTTGGAGCTTGCTAAAGAGGTAAATGATGCGTTGTGCGCATTGGCTGCGGAGAAGATCAAGCCTGTTGAGATAAAGCTTAGTGGGACGATTGTTCTGAAGACTTTTGCTGAGGATGGAATTGTGAAGATTAAAAAAATTCTTGCTGACTTTGAGAATGAGGGGTTAAGTCTTCACTATCTTGGAGCTCCGAATTATAAGGTGGAGATTGTTTCTCAAGATTACAAGACTGCGGAGACAAAGTTGAGAAAGATTCTTGACAAGGCCTTGGAGACAGGAAAGAATCTTGGTGTTGGAGTGGAATTTGTGAAACATGCCAGCTAAGCAAATCCTTAAATGTTCCTTTTGTGAGGTATACACGCTTCTTAAAAATTGTAAATCTTGTGGTGCCGAGACAGTTATTCCGAAGCCTGCGCGTTGGAGCCCTGTGGATAGATATAGCAGGTATAGGTTGGTGTACAAGCAGAAACAGGCAGAAGCTTAAGAGGGGAGTTTCTTAGGAGAGTAAGAGTTTAGATTTACTAATGCAGATATTCAGATAAATACCTTTAAAATGGAAATTTAAGTAAAAAGAATGGTTTTTGATGTTGCTGTTTGTAGTAAAATCTGACATTTAAGGAAGATTATTGAATATGAAAGAAAAATAATATCTGAAGAGGCATGACAAGGTATATAAGGGTAGAATGTCAGAAGGGGTTTTATGGGAGACGATCTTCTTATCAAAGTGTTCAAGAAGCCAAGGCTAAAGAAAGCGATTGTTATTCAGGGTCTTCCCGGGATGGGGAGTGTCGGCAAGATCGCGGTGGATTTCTTGGTGAGCGCGACGAAGGCTAAAAAAATTGCGGAGATCAGGTCGTATCTGCTTCCGAGTTACGCGTTTGTTAATAAGGAGAATGTTTTGGATGTTCCGAAAATTGAGGTGTATCATAAGAAATCTAAAGGGAAGGACTTGCTCTTCGCGTCCGGGGAGGCGCAGCCTTCTGATGATCATGCGTGTTACGTGTTTTCTGAGCAGCTCCTTAGGTATTACCTCCAGAATGAGGTGTGTGAGATTATTACGCTTGGAGGCATTGGGCTGGAGCATATTCCGAAGACGCCAATGCTCTATCTTACTGGCACTGATCCGAGGGTTGTGATGAGGTACAAGACGCAGGAGACGCAGCTGGCGTCAGAAGCCTTGCTTGGCCCGATCTTGGGATTGACAGGGATTTTGGGTCCTCTTGCGAAAGTGAGGAACATTCCTTGCTTGACGATTCTTGTGGAGACGTTAGGAATTCCCGGCTATTTTGGTGCGCGGGGTGCGCGGGAAATTATTCAGTTGTTGAACAAGAAGATTGGGCTGCGTATTGATATTTCTGCTCTTGACAAGGAAGCGAAGTTGTTTGAGAAGGAGATGAAGTCTGTGCTTGAGCCGGCGTTTGAGGAAGAGCGTCTTCCAAGGTCAAGGGAGGTGACGAATTATATTGGGTGATGTCAAAAGTCGAATAACGCTTTTTGTTTTTTGTCGGTTATTTTAAGATTGTCGAGGAGTATTTCTCCATACACCCCATCATAGCCTGGTTTGATCTGTAATTTATTTTCTCTGTTTAGGAGGATTATTCTGGAGAGTTTGGGATGGATTATTTTTTTAAATTCTTCTTCTGATACTTTTAATAAAATATCATACTCGTTTTTGAAATTTTTTATTAAAGTTTCATAAATAGTTTGTACTTTTTTAGAAGTGAGCGATTTGGTTCCGTAAGTTGCCGCGATCAATTCATGCAAGGGCAAAACTTCTTTGTAGTGAGGAACATTTTTTGGTTGTTCTCTGTCTGCCAATTCCTCTATTCTATATTCTACCCCTATTGTTAATGATTTATTGCATTTAGGACAAATTCCATTTAATTTTCTAGATTCTTCTGAGGATAAAGTGACGTTACAATTTCTGTGGCCATCGTAATGGTATTTTCCATATTCTGGATTTGTTTCTATAGTTCCTTTTAATCCTTCTCCAATTCTAATTGCATTTATTATATTTTTGTAAGTCAATTTGTTCAAGTCGAAGATGGTTGCTTCTCTTCCTAGGCGAGAAGGGTGTGAGGAATGTGGATCTGAAAAAGAGACTAAGTTATATTTGTCTAGTTTAGAGATTCTTCTGTTCATTTTTACATCTGAAGAGAGTCCTGTCTCGATTGCGTGAATGTATTTTGCTCTGTCTAAAAAGCATTCTTCTACAGAGTCAAATCCAGATTTAGATCCGAAAATTGAGAACCAAGAAGTCCATGCGTGGGCGGGAATGATCTCTATCTCTGTACTTATTGATCGCACAAAATCAACAAATTCTATGCTCGACATACCAAAAATTGGCCTGCCGTCGTAGTCTATTCTACCTTTTTTCAAGAGTCCGTCTGTGAATTGGTTTACGACTTCTTTATTTGGGAGTAGCACGACATGATGGATTCTTCTTCCTTTTCCTTCTTGGGTATAGATCAAGGATAGTTCTGTGGTCCAGATAAAAGGGAAGTGTGTTTTTGTCCAGAGGATCCCGTTTTCGCCTTCTGTGAGTTTTTGGTCTATTTCTTTTCTCCATAAAGGATGTTGGCAGTCTCCGGTTCCGAGAAGGTGCAATCCTTTTATTCTTGCGTTTCTTTCTAAATCCTCTAGGGTTGTCGTCTTGCTACACGCCTGCGCGTATCTCCCGTGAATGTGCAGGTCTCCGATAAATTCCATGGAGTGGTGTTAGAGAACGCTTGTTTAAAAAGATTTATCTTTAAAAATGTTTACGCCGCATTCTTTACCGTTATTTTTGTGGAAATGGTGTTTTTGTAAACATAATCAAGCTCAATGGTTGGGCTTCTGGTGAACGTCGTTTCTTGTTCTTGGTTGGTGTCTATCTTACAGGTGATAGTTGTTTTTCCTTGGATGAGGCTGACCTCGCCTTTGTTCGAATTCTTGAGTGCTGGGCAGGTGATGCTTGGCCTGTTGTCTGGGAAAGAGACAGCGACGTTGAGCTTATTTTTTGTGTCAGTTTTTTCCAGGCATTGGGCGTTTTGTTGGATAAAAGATGGTGGATACACATCTCCTTTTCCAACGTTCTCGATGGTCATGATAAAGGAAATTTCGTTCTTGCCCGTGGGTCGTTGGGTGAGGGAGGTTATTTGAACTGGTGCCGCTGAGGATCCTGCTAATAATTTTGGGTTGTCTATTTTGCATTTTGCTGTTTGTTCTCCGCGTCTTGTTGCTTCTTTTCTGAGGCAGAGGTTGGTGGTTGCGCCGGTCTGATAAGTTGAGCAGACGTTAACGCCAAGGTCGTACACCTGGTCCACGGGAATGTCATCTTTGAAGTTTGCGGGAAAAGACAATGCTGTTTGTCCTCCTGAAAGTTTCTTTTCTTGTTCTTTTCTGATCTTGTCTACAGGTTCAATGTTTTTGAGTGAGGCTGGGTTGATGGAGAAGGATCTGTAGTCGATGCCTATAAGGGTTGCGAGGATTTCGTTTTCTTTGACCGTGTGTTCTCCTTTGTTTTCGAGATTCACATTGATTTGGAAGTCCTCGAGGCCTGCGTCTAAGACCTCATTCTCTTTTCCAGAGGTTACCTCTAGGGCTGGAACGATGCCTTCTTTTCCCCCGATGAATCCTGTTTTTAGTTGCGGTTCTTTATCGTTTTTTTTGCAGCCTGCGAGAATGAGCAAAGAAAGTAAAAGTCCAAGAATAAGATAAGTTCCAACACGTCTTTTCATGAGAGTTCACGACTGTTTGGCAAGTAGATCTTAATAACCTTTTCGTTTGTTAAGCGAGGAGGTCGCCTGATTGTTCTTCTTCCGGGATGAGCTTTATGGAATCTGTTTGGATGACCTTTCTGAAGCCATAAATCATATGGACTTCTAATGGTTCTGCGATGTATTCTTGGGAAACATCGATGACGGCGTGGCACGCTACTTCTTTAGCATCTTGGCTGAAGTCTAAGCGTCCTCCGCTTAATCCCGCGCACTGGAACGGTATTCCCAGATAGGATACTGAAAGGTCGACGAGAGCGTTTGTTGAGAAAGGTTCCTCAAGATTTTCTCGAGAGACGAGGTCTCCTTTGTCTGTTTTTTTGAGGGTGAGGGTGATGCGAACGTTTGCTTGGTTGTTGCCGAGGCTGTTGACGTTTTTTTGGATAGAGGTTACTTGAAGTGGTGTTCTTGGTTGTTTTGTTGTTGTGATGGTTTCGCTTCTGTCGCAGGGGATAGGCGTTTTTGCCGAGGATGATTTCTTAACGCAAAAGCCTTCGACGAAGTGTCTTGATTCAACGAGATAGCTGAAGATTGCTGCGATGTTTGTGCTGTATGGGACGCCGGGGTTTAATCGTTCATAGCTGAAAGGGCCAAAATCTTGTTCTGCTTGTTTTGGAAAGAGTTTTCCTTCTATTTCTTCTGCTGGCTCGAGGGTGAAGGGCTCGCAGCTGTTTTCTGGAATGCCTCCAAGGCGTTTGGTGACAAAGTCATTGACGCAGACGTTGCCTGAGAGTGGTGCTGTCGGGTTGTTGTTGGTGATGCGTGTTTTCACGAGAAAGGGTTCTGTTTCTCCGAGAAATCTTTCTGGAAATTCGACGAATTCTACTTTGACGCCTTCTCCTGAAACTGTTTGTTGTCTGTTAGGGAGATATTGGCAGCCTGCGGCAACGAGGAGGAAGAGAAAAAAAAACACCGCCTTTTTTTTCATGAACGTTTTTAAGCCTATGTCTGTTAAAAAAGGTTTCTATGAGACGAGGGCTGGTGGCCTACGGGCTTTTACGACGACTGGCTCGTCTGTTTGGTAGATGTAATGCGCTTCTGCGTGGATAAAATCATAACTCATTCTGGAGAATGCTTCGCCGTATTTGAACCTGCAGTCAAAACCCATGTCTCTGTTTGTGCCGAGGATGTCGATGCATTCTTTCTTTGTCAGGCTCGAGCTCCCGAGTGTCTCCTCGCTGCAGTCCTTGTTGATTTTTGCGAGTGTTTCTTCTTTGAGGCTGTACACTCTAAATCCTTCTTCGTTTACAACACCTGTAAAGTAGAAAGGACAGGAGACTGTTGTTTCCCCGTATTCGCTGTCGCCTTCGAGGTGGAAGTAGTCTGGGACAAACACGTCGAGCGATTCAAGTTTTTTTAGTTGGCCGCGCCATTCTCCGAAGTTGTTTGTTAGGGAAACTCCAAAGGGATGTGCGGTGTTTTCTACGAAAGGTTGAGAGGTGTGTGTTCCTATGCCGAGATTTAAGGGGCCTGGTGTTGCTCGTGAGGTGACAGTTCCATCAGATCTGAGTTGTGGCTCGACGACGCCGAAAAATGCGAAGATGTCGACAGGAGGCTGTTTTGATCTGAGTTTGCGGACGACGTTTTTATCGAGCAGGTAAGTGGGATGGCTTGCTTTGGAGTAAAAGGTGTACCTGATGAGTATGCGCGCTGTTTCAGCTGCCTCTGCAGGAAGCACTCGCTCTGTGGCGAGCGGTGAGGCTGACGCTTGTACTCCTCGAATAATAGTTTCTTCTTTTGGGGTGATTCCTTTAGGAAAGATGCATCTCGCGCTTAATGCCTCGTTGACACCTTTAGGAATTCTTGCGGTGTTTTCTAATGCGTCAATTGCTGAGACTTCTGCTTGAACGATTTCATTGCCTAGCTCGCAGTCTACAATAAGGTCTAAGTCTAGCAAGGGGCTGAATGCGGTGAATCTTCCGGCGATTTCAACAGGTTCACCAAAAAATGGCTGGCCGATTTGTTGGAATTTCA
>DASRUL010000018.1:0-10249 GCA_035655455.1 Candidatus Nanoarchaeia archaeon
TGGCTTGGAGTTAGTGGGCAGAACGTTCGTGAATGGCTGGAATGGCGCTATATTAGGAATGTATAGCCTTGCAAGAGAGAAAGGAGAAAGGTTTGATATTGGCGTATTAGGGAGATATAGCCGTGTCGCGCTTGCTCCAAAAGAGCAGCCTGCTGCTGAGGGCGCGATTACTTTGAGAGATATTGTAGGTACAGCCTACGCTGTTGGGGTAAGAGCGAGGCTTATTATTGAAGATGAATACGGGAAGGAACTTGATGTTGACGCTGGGATTGCGTACGCGGGAGGAAGGCTTTCGCTCACTGAGGAGGGAACAAGCCCTGGAAAGATTGAGGCGAGTGTAAATGGATTTCAGCTGGACGTTTCAGGAGAGTTTCATGTTACAAGGAAATATATTGAAGATTTCTTGGGAATAAAAAATATCTTGGTAAGGCCTATTCTTGGGATAGCGTATCAGGCCTTGGACAGGGGAGAGGGTTTGGAAGGAAAGGCTGATGTTGAATTGAATGGTGGTGTCGCTTTTGAGAGTTTGAGTCCTGAGTTGAGGGTCGCTGCCCAGTATGCTTTTTTGAGAATAGGAAATCCGCTTCCTTATGGCGGTGAGGCGACAATTGGTCATGCTGTTGGTGGAGAGGTAAGGTGGAGGGTAATAGAACCCGTTGTGATAAGAGCGGATGGTGAGAAAGGCGTTGGTGGCTTCATGAGGGATAATCTTGCTTTAAGCGTGGAATACAGGCTTCCCTTGAAGCCCTTTGGCAATGAGCTAAGCGTCGGCGTTGAGGGTGGCTACAAGAGAAGGGTTGAGGATGTTGATGATGGCGCGCTTCCTTTAAAGGCGTCATCTTTCCATGGCGGTCTCTTAGTGAGGCTTGGTGAAGATTTAGGACTTTCCAAAAAAGTGAAGGAAAGGTTCTAACCCTTTTTATTTTGATTAATTTTTGACCAAAAGCTTCTTTAAGGCGTTCTTTAAAAAAATGTAAGGAATGATAGGAACAGCGCTTGCCGCATTGTCTGGTCAAATAGCTGGGGTGTGGTTGGGAAAGAATGCTGCTGAGGAAATTCCTGCTGGAAGGAAGTATTTTTTTTGGTTGAAGCAGCTGCTCTTATGTTCGTTAATTATTTTCTTGGTCTTGCGAGAATTCAATCTCTTCTTGTTCCTTGCGGGAATGATTGGAGGAATTTTTTTGAGAAGGGAGTACGCGTATTTTGGAATGATCTTGGCTGGGAACATAACGCTGTTAAGCGCGGGCTTGATCTTCGTGTATGGTATTCCCCTTGGGACATTGGTGTTTGCTCAGAGGAAGTTTATAGACCTGGGAAAGAACGCCTTGGTGTTTTTCTTAGGCTTGTTGACTGTGAAGATTGCGATAGATTGGGTTACGTTTGCTGCTGGCGGCTTGCTAACGTTCTTAGTGTTAGAGACGTTCATCGTTGTGTGGGGGGAGCATGCTCTACCTGGTTGGCTTAGGCCTCGCTGGTGAAAGGGACCTTTCGTTGAGAGGCCTGGATGTTGCGAGAAAAGCAAAAAAGGTTTATCTTGAAAATTACACATCTCCGTTCTTGGGAAAGATGAGGAATCTGGAGAAGCTGACTGGAAAAAAGATTGTTCTTGCTGATAGGAGGATGATGGAGGAGGATGTTGAGCTGCTTTTAAAAGAAGCTAAAAAAAAAGTTGTTGTTGTGTTTGTGGTCGGTGACGTGTTTTGCGCGACGACGCATGCTGATCTTGTGGTGACGGCGAGAAAGGTGAGGGTGAAAGTAAAAATAATTCATAACGCCTCTGTGTTAACGGCGGTCGGGGATACTGGCTTGAGTTTGTACAAGTTTGGAAAGGTAGCCTCTGTTCCTTTTCCTGAGAAGGATTGGAAGGTGGAAACTCCTTATGATATTATTAAGGAGAACAAGGATGCTCACACCTTGCTCTTGTTGGATTTGCGTCCTGAGGAAAAGCGTTTTATGGCGGCTGCTGAGGCCTTAAAATTGTTATTGGAGATCGAAAAGAAAAGGCGGGAAGGTGTCATAAAGGAAGGAAGAAAGGTGGTAGTGTGCTGTGCCTTGGGGACTGAAAGGCAGAGGATTGTGTACGGGCCGATAAAAGATGTGGTTAAAAAAGAAATAAGGATTTTTCCGCAAGTGCTCATCTTTCCAGGAGCGTTGCACTTTATGGAGGAAGAGATAATGAGAGTGTATGAAATTTGAATTATTCTTCGACGATTAAGAGTGTCGCCTTGCTCACGCCTTTCGTTGCTTCTATTCTTGGGCTTAAGTCTTCTTTGAGGCTGATGAGGTCTTGTGCGGTTACCCTAACGATAAGGTCGTAGTCTCCCGCTACTTGGTGGCAGTTTTCGACTTCTTCAAAGTGGAGGAGTGTTTGCGCGACGCGTACTGGATCGAGGACTGTTGTGGTGATGAGATAGTAGGCTGTGATCATTGTTTGAGCGTCTTCTTGAGGAGGATATTTGGGACGAAGATGGTTTCGTTGTTGCTCGTTTGTATCTTCGTTTCGATGAGGCCAACCTCGACTACTCTTCCCTCCACTCCTTTAATGGTAATAGCGTCTCCGCTTTTTATGCGTTGTGTTCTCGACAGGTGTCTCCATGCGAGGAGGTTTGGAATCCAGTCTTTGAAGGAAAGAAGGATAAAAAGCAACGTGGCGATGATGACGAATGCCGCTGCCCAAGTGAGGTAGGTATAAGGAATTCCTATTCTCGTCAGTGCGAGAACAAGGATGAGGGTGAGGATGAGGTATTTGAGCGTGTTTGGAAGGGTGTGTTCGAGTTTGAGTTTGAGCTTTAAGTGCCGTTCGAGTGTTGTGCTTGCTTGGATACCTTTGAGGATTTTTCTGAGGATGTTTGCGAGGATGGTTCCTAATGCCCAGCCGAAGACGAGGATAAGGAAGGCTGAGGTGAGGTTGATGGTTGTTAATGAATAGGCCATAGTGTAGTAGGGGGGTGAATGTTTTTAAAGTCTTTTCTTGCTGAGGTAAACTCTGTACCCGGATTTTTTACATAGCTCTTTAACATTGTGATAAGTTTCGAGCATTTTTTCGCTAAGGTCCATTCCCCCTTTGTTGTGCCTTGCAACAAGTTGTAGTAAACCATTTTTTTTAAGATGCCTTATTGAGTCTTCGATGAGCCGATAGCAAATTTTTTTCCCTGCTGTTTGGGGCGGGTTAAGCAAAATGGTGTCAAAGACCCCTGTGAGGTGTTCAAAGCCGTTGCTGTGGAGGACGTCTGCGTGAAGATGATTATGCTCTAAGTTTTTTCTGGTGAGTTGAAGTGCTCTTTTGTTGATATCACTAAGGGTAAGAGTAATGGTGGGGTTGGAAAGTTTGATTGCAATGCCAACAACTCCATAACCGCATCCTAAGTCGAGGATGTTCCAGTCGTTTTTTATTATTGATTTGGAAGCGAGGAGTGCCGTGCCTTTATCTATTCTTTTCTTGCTGAAAGTTCCTGTTGCTGTGGAAAGCTCAAGGTTTTGTCCTCTGAGTCTTGTCTTGATGGTGAAAATTTTCAGTGGGGAGGTTGGCTCTTCCGTGAAATAGTGTTCATGCATGGGCCTTCCTGGTTGTGAAAGAATAAAAGCTTGTCTCTTCAGTCGTGGACGCTCTTGTAGATGTGCAATTCTTCCGGCTGGAACCAGAGCTTGATTTCCCGTTCTGCTTCTGGCCTGTCCCCTGAGGTGTGCACAAGGTTTGGGATTGCCTTGTTGTGGATGTTTGCGGAGAGCGCTGAGTGTGTTGACAGGTCTCCTCTGATGGTGCCCGGCATTGCGAGGTTGGGAAGGGTTGCTCCTGCGATTTTGCGTGCTGTTTCGATGGCGTGAAAGCCTTCTAAGACGAGCGCGGTGACTGGTCCGGAGGTTAAGAATTCCACGTTCCATGTGTGTACTTTTTTCCCTATTTCTAAAGGATCTTCTGTGCCGATGGTCTCTTTGGCGCTGATGTTGTACTTTTTTGAGTCTTCAAGGGTGTTGGTTCCTACCTTTTTGTACCATACCTCTGTGACAGGATAGTGGTTGAGGGCGAATTCTTTTTTGACATACACCATCTTCATTGCGATAATTTTGAGTCCTGCGCGTTCGAAGCGGGAGAGGATTTCTCCTGTGAGGTGCCTCTTGACGCCGTCTGGTTTGATGAGAATAAGTGTTCGTTCGAGCATATGCTTGTGAAAAGTGGAAGCTTAATAAAAGTTGTTGTTTCGAAATTTTTTAAAAGCGAAACGAATATATAGTACTTTTCTAAGAAGTAGTGTGTGGCAACAAAAAGGGTGATCGGTCAGCAGGTGGGGCTTGTGGTGACGTTGGTTCTTCTTGGCGGGATTGCGGTGTATGGGTTGTATAACTTTGGTGGTGTTGAAAAGGAAAAAGGAGCTGAGACTGCGCTTGAGAGGACACTTGCTCTTCTTGGGAATTTCGAGAATATTCCAACTGGCTTCCAGGTTCGCAGTATCTTTAGGAGTCGAGAAGTGGAAAGTTTTGGATTGAGAAATTGTAATCCAAATGAAATAAATTCCTGCAAAGGTAGTGAACAGTGTCTTGGTCCGATGGAAGTGGGGGCGGTGTTGAATATTGGTGGAAGAAGTGCGACTGTTCAGAACGCCCCTGAGAGCCAGAGGTATTATTGCTTGCCAAGTGCATGAGCTTTTAAAAGAATTTTTCTTTCAAGTATTATGTCCATTTATAAAAAGAGAGGGTAGTTAAAAAGGAAAGGCACGGAAAACGTTATATGTGGAATCCTACTCTTCTGTAAAATGCCAATTAATGCGAATTATGAGTATACTGAAGCTGAGAAGAAAGTTGCGGAGGCGAAAACGCCACAGGAAAAGATTAGGGCCTTAGAAAATTTGCTTTCAGCCTCCCCATCGCATAAAGGGGCTGAGAAGCTTCGTCAGGAGATAAAGCAGAAGATTTCTAAGTTAAGATTGAAGTTAGAAAAAGAGCAAGCCAAGAAAGGGGGTCGTTTTAGTGTTGCTATCAAGAAGGAAGGTGCTGCGCAGGTTGTGCTTGTGGGTTTGCCGAACGCGGGGAAGTCTTGGATATTAAGAAAATTCACGAATGCGAAAACAAAGGTTGCCGAGTATGAGTTTACAACGAAGATGCCTGAGCTTGGGGTGATGGATGTGGGGGGTGTGAAGATTCAAATGGTGGAGCTTCCTGCGATCTTCGAGGGGTTTGCCGATGCTGAGAAGGGTCCAAGTTTTTTTGGGATTGCGCGTGCTGCTGATCTTGTTGTCATCATCGTGGATGGGACGAGAGAGTGTGAGGCTGATGTGAGAATGATTGAGGCTGAATTTGAGAAAGCGCTGATTCCTCTGGAAAAGTTAAAGGAAAAACAGGGCAGTGGAAGGCCGTGTCTTGTGGTGGTGAACAAGGTGATGAAATCTTTTAAGTGTTCATATCCTGTGTGTGGGATTGATGAGTTAAAACATGCTGTCTGGTCAATGTTGGGGTTGATGTGGGTGAGAACGAAGATGCCTAGGAAGAAACCTGATTGGCCTCCAGTTGCGCTGAGGAAAGGTGATTCTGTGCGTGATCTTGCTGCCCATGTGCATAAGGATTTTGTGGAGAGGTTTAGGTTTGCGCGCATTTGGGGGAAGAGCGTGAGGCATGAGGGTGCGAATGTTGGTCTTGATCATGTGCTTGCTGAGGGTGACATTGTTGAGGTGCATGTGAAATGAAAGATGGTTGGGTTCAAGAAGAAAGTTTTAAGAATTTTTTAATTAAAAGGGGATCAGAGTTGTGGGCATATAGGTAGTTTATCACCAAAAACCTTAAAAGATGGAGGGTCGCTAGTTCACTTTGATGATCAAGAAGATCAAGTCTTTGTTGAATTTTATTTCTTCAATGTTTAGGATAAAGAGGCATGTGAAGCTTGGGTTGTATGGCGCTCCGAACTCGGGTAAATCAACTCTCGCGAACCGTATTTGTAAGGATTGGATTGGGGAGGAGATGAGCGTTGTTTCTCCTGTGCCTCATGAGACGCGGGAGATTATCATCAAAGAAAAAATTCATATTAAGCGGAAGGGAAAGGAAGTAAGTTTTAATCTTGTGGACACACCTGGTATCGCGACGAAGATTGATTATGAGGATTTTTTGAAGTTTAAGATGAACGCGAAGGAGGCTAAGGAGCGTGCGAAAGAAGCGACCAAGGGGGTTATTGAGTCTATTAAATGGCTTGACAATATGGATTGTGTGCTTGTTGTCCTTGATTCGACATTGAATCCTTACAACCAGGTGAACATCACGATCATTGGAAATTTGGCCGCGAGGGACATCCCTGTGCTGATTGTGGGAAACAAAACTGATTTAAAGAGATCTGATGTGAAAAGGATTGAGGCGGCGTTCCCGCAGTATCCTGTGGTGGGTATTTCTGCCGAGAAGGGAAAGAATGTGGAACAGTTATACGAGGAGATTTTCAAGCTGGTGAGGTGATGGTATGCTGACGTTGCAGTTTATTCCGTATCATGAGGTGTCTGATCTTGATATAAATGGAAAAATTCAGAAGATTTTGAAGTCTGTGAAAGAGGATAAGATTATTCTTGTGGAAGGTCGTCTTGCTGCTCAGGAAGAGTCTGAATTGATTAGAAGGACGATGGAGGTGATTGACAAAAAGTTTAAGGGAATTGAGATTTGCAGCGTTGATTATCAGCCGAGGAATATGCTCTTTGTGGACAAGATGAAGAAGGTGGTTGCGAATTTTTTGCTGAACAAGGCCTCTGGAATGACGATTATTGGTCCTGCGACGATTGTGAAGGAGATTAAGAAAGATCCGAATAAGATTGAGTTGTTTACTTTGGAGAAGAGGGGTAAACGTTAAATGCATCAATGTGTGAAGTGTGGGAAGATTTATGAGGATGGTTCTAATCAGATTTTGAAAGGGTGTTCTGATTGTAGCGGGAGGTTTTTCTTTTTTGTGAGGAATGAGGCGCTGAAGAAGGTTCAGGAGGTGACGCAGAGTCTTTCTAAGGAGGATCGTGAGAGGATTGAGGAGGATGTGAAGGATATTATTGGGTTGGCTGATGAGGATGTTCCTGTTATCTTAGATTTGGCTTCTATTAATGTATTAAAACCTGGAAAGTTTGAGTTGGATTTAGTTCGATTGTTTAAGGGTGATCCGTTAGTGTACAAATTGGCTGACGGGAAATATATTATCGATGTTGCAGCGACGTTTATGCAGACGAGGAAGGAGGAGTAATTCTAAAAACATTTATTAAAGTGCAAAGATAAAAAAAGAGTGATGGAGAATACAAGAAGAGCATTTTTTAGAGGAGTGATAGGTTCATTTTTTTCTTCTCTAGTTCCGTGGAAAGCGCATGCGCGTCCGTGGTTGAATCTGCAATATATAAAAGCGAAAGGTACAGTAGCGTTGCGTGTTCCTATAAGAAGAGGGGTGAGTTATGCGTTGTTTGCAGAAATATTTACTGGTTCTGAAGCGAATATGAATGAGATTAAGAATTTTAATGATAGTATAGCTTTAACATTTGATGCGCGAAGACAGCAATATATTTCAATTCCTCGAGATTTGCTAAGGCATGTTTTAAAAAAAAGTTTTGATGAAAATAATTTTTCTACGTTTGAGATTGATAATCAAGGAAGTGAAGGGATAAATTCGTTGTGGGATGTTGCTGAAGGTTTTATGGTTAAAGATGTTGGTATTGATGAGAGAATAAAAGTCTTGCTAGCGTTGAATGATGAGGTAAATCCCATTTCTATGGTTGTGTATGATGGGCAGAAAATTCTTGTTCCAGAGTTTTTGGTTGATCAAAATAATGTTGTTGTTGATGTTCCTGATCCTTCTCGAAAGAAGCCTGTGAAAGAAAAAGTTGTAAACAAAACATCTGATCAGAATCCTTTTCGTTGTGATCTTGCAGATATTCGAGGACGTTTAAGGGAGCGGGATCAGTTTGGAACGAGAAGAGCAAGATCTTTGGGAAGGGGAAGGTATAGGATTACTAAACATACAGGGTTGGATCTTGCTGCGCCGATAGGAACGAAGGTGTATCCTATTAAGACAGGTGTTGTTTTAAGGGCTGGACGAGATAGAGATAAATGGAGGAATGGAAATGTTGTAGTATATCGGACGACCTCTGGGTTAGAGGTGACTTATATTCATTTGAAAAAGGTAAATGTAAAAGTAGGTCAAAACGTAACTTTAAAATCTGTGCTCGGAACTGTTGGGATTACGGGAAATGCAAGTGCTGATAACCCTCATGTGCATGTGCAGGTGAAGAAGAACGGAGTTATTGTCAATCCTAGACCATATTGTGTGGTTGATACTTAAAAAAAGTTTAATCTTTTTCCTTTTTTTAAAAGGATGAAGAGAAGAACTTTTCTTGCAGGCACAGTCTTGAAAGTTTTATGTGGAAGAGATAAGATAAAGTTAAACTCTTACTTCAACCTTTCTTGCTTTGTTCAAATCTTCAAGGACTGTTTGCCCGAGTTTGGATCTTCTATGGATTTTGATGTCTCCTTTTTTGCTGAGGGTTGATGTGAAAAGGAAGTGGCTGTCGACGTAGATTTCTGCTGGTTGTCCGCCATAATTAGGTGATACTTTGAAGATGATTGCGTTTTTTGTTTCTTCTATTTTGTAGGGGATTGCTCCTTTTTCGTTGCCTTCTGCTGGGAGTGCTTCTTGGAGTTCTTTGATGTCGATGCTGAATCCGAGGTTTTTCTCGATTTTTTCGATTGTGATTCCTTGTTTGCCGATGATGCGTGCGATGTCTTTTTCTGGGACGTAGACGACTGCTTTGTTGTTCGGAAGCACGTTAACCTTAACTTCATCAGTGTAGCTTCTGAATTCTTGTTCGATTTGTTTTGCTGCTAAGAGTTTGGTTGGATCATATAATGTCTGCTCTGTGACGGGAACGACGACGGTTTCTTCTCCGTAGCTGTAGATTTCGTATTCTAACTTTCTTGTTTCGAAGTCGGTGATCATGACAACAGGTCTTGCTAAGTCTGCTTCTGTCATGCCGGATGGTACTTTGACAGTCATCTCTAGTCCTAAGACTTTAGCGACAAATCCGTTTTTGATGAAAATGACAGTGTCGATGACATGAGGAATGACTCCTAGTTCTATTCGCCCGACGAAGCGTTGGATCGCGTCGATGGGATTGGTGGCGTGAATGACCCCAGCAAGTCCAATGCCAGCCAGTCGTAAGTCTGCGAATAAAAGAAAATCTTTGGTATTTCTCATTTCATCAAAAAGGGTGTAGTCTGGTCGCGTTAATAATAAAATATCGTGGATTTCTTGGGCGTCGCCATGACTGATGGCGTATTGGGTTACGTTGTCCGGTAAGACCAAGTCTCGTGGTGCCTCAATGGTTTTGACTATTTTTCCTTTTTCTGCGTAGAATATGCCTAAACTTGAGATAAAGGTTGATTTCCCGCTTCCTGGCGCTCCGGCTACTAAGACCCCCTCAGCTTGTTTTCCTATTCTTTCAGTAAGTTTTTCGCTGAGATGATAATCGTCTAGTTTCATTTTTTTCACAGGCCTAACGAGAGTTATTTCCCATCCGTCTGAAAGTGGAGGTCTTGTAATAACAATTCTAAAATTACCTAGTTGGACGATGGTTGATCCTGGTTTTTCTATTTCGATGTAGCTGTCTCTTCTTTTTTTTGCTTCTTCGATGATTTCTTTGCTGACGTCTTTGACGAAGTCGTGTTCTAGTAATTGCTCTGATAGTTGCACGAAGCTCCAGTTTCCAGGGAATCCTTTTTTGGCGAAAGGCTGAACATTTTCTTTTAAATGTACTGACATGGTTGTTTCATCAAAGTAGTGTTCGAATTTGAGTTTTGTTAAGGGTTTTTCTACTGGTTCAAGGTAAAGTGCGTTGATGCCGCGTGCTTGTGCGACGCTGTATTGGATCTTGTCAGAGGTGAGGAGTGTTGCGTCTTCTTCGTAGGCTAATTCTCTAATGATGCTGTCGATTTCCCCGAGGCTCGCGTATTTGATTTCTGCCTGTGTTGGTTTTTTTCCTTTGTAGGAGAGGGTGAATAATCCTTTGTCTGCTTGCGCTCTTAATCTTTTTAATTCTTCAAGCCCTAAGAATCCAATGGTTCTTCCTTGGTTTGCTTGGTGCTCAAGTTCTGAGAGTGCTGCGAGGTGGATGATAACTTCTTGGGGTTTGTATTTTTTAAGGGCTTGTTCTGTGATTGCGGCGCTGATGAGGACGCTCGTGTCTGGGACTATTTTTTCTAGGTTCATGGAAAGTTGTGTTTTTGTTTGTTTATTTAAAGGTTTTTGAATGAA
>DASRUL010000019.1:0-18154 GCA_035655455.1 Candidatus Nanoarchaeia archaeon
TGATGCCTTTTTAAAACGGCAGCCTTATTTTATTCCGTTGGGCAACAAGCATGAGCGTGATGCGTTGTGTGCTGCCTTGTGTTCGCTGAAAAAAGTGAGTTACTTGTTGAAGAAGATTGACGACACGTTGAAGCAGAAAAAATTGGAGCACTTGACTGAACGGGTGCGGGAGAGGGTTGTTGTTGATGGTCTTCCGATTGCGAAGGCGTTGAGGTTGTTTATGTAGCATCTATTATATTTTCATAAGCTATCGAAAGTTGAATTGCTTAATATAATATTGTGCTGATGGAGTCTTGTTTTTCCAGCCTAATGATATTCTCGACAAAGCTTTCTATTTCTTGTTCGTGGCTGACAATGATGATTTGTTTCATGGTGAGTTCTTGGAGAACGTCTCTGAGTTTTGCGAGTTGTTCTGTGCTGAAGCCGTCTGTTGGCTCATCGAGGATGAGCAAGTCCTTGGTGGTGATTGCTGAGGACAAATTGTTGATGGCTTGGTTGAGTGCTAGCCTATAGGCGAGTGCCGCAGCTGTTTTTTCTCCACCGCTGAGGCTTTCATAATCTAGGTCGTAGCCGTTTTGTTCTATTCTTGGGGTGAAAGTTGGGTCGAGGTGTATATGAAGATGCTGTTCCTCGATGAGGAGGTTGAACCATTTTTTGAAGTGGTGTTGGAAGTCGTGGTGGAGGCTGCTCATGATTGTTTTTTCAAGGGTTTCCATGAGGATGATGAAGTGCTCTTCGATCCAGTGTTGGATTTTTGTGAAGCGCTCAAGTTGTGTTTTGAGTTGTTCTTTGTGTTGGATTTCTTTTGTAAGTTCTTCAAGGTTTAATGCCTCGATGGTGAGTTCCTTGGTGAGTGTTGCGTAAGAGATTGCTGCTTGTTGTTCTTCAGCGAGCGCTTGTTCGTGTTCTTGTCTTGCTTGGGCGTAAGCGTGTTCTGTGTTTTTGAGGATGTTTATTTCTTGCTCAAGGTGATTAACGGTCCCGGTTAGTTGTTCAAGTTGTTGGTCGAGGTGTTTTTGTTCTTTATTCAGGTCTTCGAGTGCAATCTTTTTCTTTTCAAGTTCTTGTGTTTTGACGCTGATGATGCCGCTGATTTTTTCTTGTTCTCTCATTGCTTCGAGTTCTTGTCTGAGATTGGAGAGGTGGTGTGCTGTTGTTTGCTCTTGGAAGAGGAGTGTTGAGAGCTGATGTTCAAAGTTCCTTGCCTTTTCTTCCTCGTTGGTGAGGATGAGGTGCTTGTGTTCTTCTTGTACTGGTTGGAGGCAGGTGGGGCAGGTGGTGAGCCTGCTAATAATTTTTTTGAGAGTCTCACTTGTGTGTTTAAGTACCCTGATGCTAGTTATGGTTGTGGTAATGTCTTTGAGGTTTTGTTCTACGCTGGTAACGAGTTCTATGTGGCGTTTGAGTTCTAGTGGGTTGGTTGGTTGGTTGGTGGTTTCTTTGGCGAGAGCGTGGATGTCTTCGAGGAGGATGTCAATATGTTTTGTATTTTTTTTAAGGTGTTCTCTTGTTGTGGTAAGGATGAAGTCTTGAAGGGCATGTTCTTTTTTGAGGTTGACAAGAGTGGAGGCTGCTTGTTCCTGCCTTGAGAGCTCCTGCCTTTTTTCAAGTGCTGCTTGCCTCTTTATTTCTAGGCTCTTTCTTGCTGTTTCTTGATGTTGTTGGAGTTGGGAAAGCTGCTGTCTTTTTTCAAGTGCTGCTTGCCTCTTTGTTTCGAGATCGTAGATTGATCCCGCGAGTTCTTTGCGTTGTTCCCTGAGAGAGCCTATGAGAATTCTCGCGTTGGTTCTGATGCGTTTGTACTTGTCGATGTTGAAGACTCTTCTGAGGGTTTCCATTCTGTCTTCGTCGTTTCCTGAGAGGATGAGTTTCATGTCCTCTTGTGGAGTGTAGACAGTGTATCTGTAGATCATGGATTTCTTGGTGAGTGTTTCTTCTGGGTAGTTGAGGAGTTCGAGGATTCGTTGTTTGAGTTCCGTGCTGGTGTAGTCTTGTCCGGTGCCGTTGACGCTGAGAAATCCAAAGTCTTGGCTGATGCTGTTGGTTCCTCGCTTGAGTGCCCTCTTGATAAAAACTTCTTTGTCATTGAGGGTAAAGGCGAGCGCTACTGATCCGGTGTCTTTTCCGTTTCTAAGAAGACTGCCTCCGTTGAGTTCTCCGCGTTTGAGACCGAAGAGTGCGAATTCTATTGCTTGGAGGATGGTGCTCTTTCCGCTGCCGACATCTCCTGAGAGGAGAGTGTTTCCTTGGGGAAAGGCGAGGGTTTGTTTAGTGAAGCTTCTGATGTTTTCCAAAGTGAGCGTGTTGAGGATCATGGGAGTGCTTTGGTTGCTTCATTGATGATTCTTGTCTCGTAATCCTGGGTCTTTTCTCCTTCGAGTTTTTCTTTGTCGAGGGCGGTAATGAGAGTGTAGATTATTTCTTCTTCGTTGTGAAAAGTGTTTGTCAGTGTTTGTTTGATGAGGTCTTGCTCAAGTGTTTCTGATGGTTCGTGGATTGCTGGTTGTTCGTATTCTTGTGTAACAAGCTTTGTTGTGTTTTTGAGGAGTGCGTATGCCTTTTCGCAGTGTTTGTTGATGTTTCTAAAATCGATGTCTGAGGGTTTTCCTTCTTTGAGTGTTCCTTCTATTCTGAGAGTGATGATGTTGTCTTCAGGATGAGGGAGGCTGGTGAGGATTTCTTGTTCTACCTGTGCCGGTGTTTTACCATCGGCATTGATGAAGAGCGTTGTGACCTCTTTGAGTTTAAGAGAGACGTGTTTTAAGGTGAGTTTGTTGTTGGTTGTTTCCGCAAGGTAAAATCCCCCATGGTGGAGTTCTTCGAGTTCTTTGAAGTTGTTGGGAAAGGTTGGTCCCGGGTAAGCGATGGTGCCATACTCTTGGAAGGTTGCGTTTCTGACGAAGTGTGGGTGTCCTCCTGCGTAGTAGTTGAATCCTTTAGGCAGGATGCTTAAATCAGCGCAATCGAGAGTTTCAAAGCCTACTTCTTTGAATTGATTGAGAAGGGTGTGGAACAGGAAGATTTTGAATCCTGGTTCTTGTTCGAGGCTTGCGTAGTTCATGGTTGTGTAATTATTTTTTTCTAGCCCTCCCTTTCTTCCCATGTAGCCTGTGATTTTTGTTCCTGTCTTGTCTGTGGTGAACGTAAGGGTATTGTCTTGGAGTTTCATGACGTTTTCGACGAGGCCTGCGTGTTCGAGGATGTCGAGCATGGTTTTTCCTGACGCTGAGTAGTCGTGGCTTCCTGGAATAAGGTAAACGGGAATATCCTGTTCTTTAAGAAGGACAAGAATGCTTGTCACGTCTTTGAGGATGTCTAAAGGCGGCAGTGCTGTGTCAAAGAGGTCTCCCGCGATGAGGATGAATCCTGCTCGTTCTTGGAGTGCTGTTTCTATGGCTTTCCTGAAGCTTTCTATTCCTAATCTTCTGAGGCCTTTGTCTCTCCATCCTCCTAAGTGGCAATCTGAGAGGTGTGCGAATTTCATTAAGGGGAAAAAAAGGTGTTGGTATTTTTATAGATAGTTGTGGAAAGAAATAAGTGTTAGAAAGTCAGTTTGAGTTTTTCTCCGTCTTTCATGATGTGGACGTTTTTTCCTGTGACGTAGCCCATTTCTTGCGCTAACTCATTGAATGCTCCTTCCATAGTTGGTTCCCCGTGGCACGGGATGAGGTGTTTTGGTTTGAGCATGGTGATGAAATCCCTGAGGTCTTCCCGTCCAGAATGTCCGCTGACATGGATCGAGGTGAAGATTCTTACCTTCATTTTTTTGAGCTGATTTTCCAAGGCTGCCCTGTTAGCGATATTGATTTCTGCTGGGATGGTATTGCAGGAGAAGACGATATGGTCTTCTTCTTTGAAGGTGAAGTGGAGTTTTTTGTTGACGATCTTGTCTAAGATTGATCCTGGTTCTCCTTGGTTGCCTGTGCATAAAACAAGGTATTTGTCCCTTCGTTTTTCTATCTCGCGTAGCTTTTTTTCTACGTCTCTTCTATAGGGGATGACTTGCGCCTCCTTGGAATAGTGGATGAGGTTAAGTTTTTCTGCTGCTTTGATGTAGCGGTGCATGCTTCTTCCGAGGATGACTGCTTTTCTGTTCAGTCTTTTTGCGAAGTCTAGGACGCTTCGTATTCTGGGAAGGTGGCTGGCGAAGGTTGTGACGAAGATGGCTTTGCCTTCGTTATCAACGCCAAGTAAAACGTCTTTGAGCATTTCTCGCGCGACGCTTTCTGAAGGCGTCTTGATTTCCTTTGGAGCGTACAAGCATTCGCAGATACATAATAACACTTGGTTTTCAAGTTCTCGTAATCGTTTGTAGTTAGGTTTGCTTCCAATGATAGGATTGTTGTCCAGTTTGAAGTCTGTCGCGTACATGATGACGCCTTTCTTGGTGTGCAAGGCGACGAGAGAGCACTGGAGGGTGGAGTGGCTGATGCTGATGAGTTCAAGGCTGATGTTTTCTGTAAGTTTGATTTTTTTATCAAGAGCTGTAGGCATGAGTTTGTTTGGAAGGATGATGTCTTCGTCTTCGAGGATGGATTTCAGGACTTGCAAGGAGTAGGGGCTTCCGATGATTGGCACTCTGTATTTTGCTGCGAGGTATTGGACTGCGCCGATGTGGTCAAGGTGTGCGTGTCCGAGGACGATTGCTTTGACTTTGTCTTTCCAGTCTTCAATAACGCTATCATCCGGGATTGCGCCTATTTTGACGAGTTGTTGCGTCGAGGGCACATATTTTTCTCCTGTGTCGTCTTGTTGTTGTAAGCTGACGATTGGTGGAAGATAAATGCCCATATCGCAGAGGATGACTTCCTCGTCTATTTTGATGGCGGTCATGTTTTTGCCTACTTCGTTGTAGCCGCCGATAGTGCAGATTTCAATGTTCATAGTATTATCTGGAGTTTTTAGAGGGGTACTATATAAATGTTGGTTTTGGTTTTTTCGCAGGCGCATTATTTATATAGGTTGAGGATGTTCTTGTGTTGATGGGCATTGACAGAGAGCTTATTTTAAAAGTGGCGAAGAACGCAAAATTATCTTTAACTGATGAAGAAATAGAAGAGTTCGTGCCGCAGTTCCAGGAGGTTCTTGAGGCTTTTTCGAAATTGAGGGAGGTTGATACTGAAAAAACAGGAGTAAGCGCGCATCCTGTTGGTGTTCGCAATGTTGTGCGTGAGGATGATCCTGGTGAGTGTGTTGATCGTGAGAGTATCTTGTCAAACACAAAGCATAAAAAAGACGGCTACTTTGTAGGGCCGAAGGCGTTATGATATTGGAGGCTCTTTTAAAACTGTTGAGAAATGACAGGCCAAATGTTGTTGAGCCTTTGCAAGAGTTGGGCCCTATTCCTGATCATGAATACGCGAAGTTTATTCCGCGTGTGTTGGCTGACCCTGAACTGGTGAAGAGAATTAATGATGATGCCATCTTGGAAGTAGCGAGAGGCTACTTGTACTCCCGCCATAAGTGCGGGCTGTTGGGAATTTCGTATGTTGTTCCTGAAGTTGGTTCTTTTGAGCGTGCGTGTGCGGCTGCGTACCTTGATAGATTTGGGACAGGGGCATTGGGTGGGGCTAATGAATCTTAAAGAGTTTCTTCTTGAGGTGAAGTCTGGGAGTGTGGATATTGTTGAGTGTACTGAGAAAGTGTTTGACGAGCTTGGGCGTGTGAATGAGGAGTTTCATTACATGAACGCTGTGTCTAGGGAGTTGGCGATAGGCCAGGCGAGAAAGTTGCGGATAAAACCTTCTGGAAAGCTTGCTGGTGTTCCTGTTTCTGTGAAGGATTCCATTTGCGTGAAGGGTGTTGAGTCTACTGCTGGCTCGAAAATGCTCGCTGGCTACAAGCCGTTGTTTCATGCGACTGTTGTTGAGCGTTCAGTTCGTGAGGGTGCCTTGATTGTTGGAAAGACAGGCCAGGATGAGTTTGGTTTTGGGGGGTTTTCCACGAACGTTGGGATTGGGTTCAAGGTTCCTTTGAATCCATTTGATAAGGAAAGGGTGACTGGCGGGTCTTCTGGTGGCGCTGCCGGGTTGGCCCAAAAGATGCCATTGCATATTGCTCTTGGCGAGTCTACTGGTGGTTCGATTGTGAACCCTGCGTCGTTTTGTGGAGTGTTTGGTCTGGCTCCGACATATGGTCTTGTTTCAAGGTATGGCTTGATTGATTATGGGAACTCGTTGGATAAGGTTGGGCCGTTATGTAGTGAGGTGTATGGCGCTGCGTTGATGTTGGAGGTGATTGCTGGGTTTGATGAGAAAGACGCGACAAGCCTTCGTGCTTCTCCTGAGGAGTACACTTCTTTTTTAAAGAAGGATGTGAAAGGGATGAGGGTGGGAATAATAAAAGACGCCTTTGGGGACGGTGTGGATAAGGAGGTTGAGGCTCAGGTGAAGAAGGCCGTTGGGAAGCTTGAGTCTTTGGGCTGTGTTGTGAAGGAAATATCGTTGCCACTGAGCGTGAAGTATGGCATTCCTTGTTATTATCTTATTGCGACGTCTGAGGCTTCTTCGAATCTTGCGAAGTTGTGTGGGATGAGGTATGGGTTGCACGAGCAGTTGAAAGGTGACTTCAGCGAGTATTTTACTTCTGTGAGGAGTCATGGCTTTGGAAAAGAAGCGAAAAGAAGGATCATGCTTGGAACGTTTGCGAGGATGTCTGGGTTTCGTGACGCTTATTATATCAAGGCGATGAAGGTGAGAACAAAGATTATTGAGGAGTATAAGAAAGCGTTCAAGAATGTTGATGTGTTGGTGAGTCCTACTGTTCCGATGCTTCCCCCCAAGATTAATGACGTTTCGAAGCTTTCTTTGCTTGAGAATTATATGATTGACGTGCTGACCGTTGGTCCGAATCTTGCGGGGTTGCCTCATGCGAACGTTCCAGTTGGTTTTTCAAAAGGCTTGCCTGTAGGCATGATGGTGACTGCTGATCATTTGAAAGAGGGGCTGTTGTTTCAGGTTGCGAAGGAATTCTAGTAGTGTCCTCTTCTCTTCCAAATCTTGAATGGCATGTAGAGGAAGAGTGCGATGCTGACTTTGAGGAAGTTCCACAAACTCAGTGGCGTGCTCTTTACCTCAACCCTTCCCTCTTTGATGGCTTTGATGAGAGAGCGAGCGTCGTTCTTGTCAGCGTTTACGATGCTGTAGGTGTGGCCGAGCTGAAAGAGATAGTGTGTGTCTGAGTTTCCCACGAGTGGCTTATTGTATTGCTGAGAAAGTGCTACTGCCTTCTTGTTTAAGTTTAGGAAGGGAAGATAAAAGTGGCAGTATTCAATCGCGTCAAATAAATGGATGTTTCTTTCAAGGTTTTTCCCGAGCGCGTTGAAAAAGTAGAAAGGATGAGAGGGCATAATGAGCGTGTCTTCTCTTTTTATTTTCTTCAGGTCTTCAAGGCTGTTAATGCCCTCCAGTTCTTCTTCTTTTGCGTTGAGAATAAGGATATGTGTTCCTTCGATAGTGCGTTCTGTGCCTGGAATGAGGGTGATTTCTTTTTTCTTGGCATAGGCTTGAAGGTCTTCGGTGAAGTAAGCATGATCATGAAAGGTGAGTGCTGCCGCGTGGTACCCCCTTGATGAGAGGCCGTCGAGTAATTGTTTGCTTGTGTAACTGATGACGTCGTGCTTGTCTTCCGCGGCGTGCAGATGAAAGTCTGTTTTGAGGTGCATGGAAAAAATGAAAGAAGAAGTTCTTTTAAAGGTGTGGTTTATTCTGGTTCGTAGCCGTCGTCTTCCTCAGGATCATCTTCTTTTTCCTCTGTGTCTTCGTCCTCAAAGTCTTCATCTTCAAAGGTAGAGAAGGGTGGTATTACAACGTCCATGAGTTATTCCTCCTTTAGTATCGGTGTTGTTTTGAGGGGTTTTATATAGTTTTTGGATGGCTTCGCGTTTCAAAAATGAGAAGATTTATAAATGGGATTGGTACTACTTTTTGATCGTCTTAGAGGAGAAGAGAAAGATGGCAAGGGAAAAACCGCACATTAATATTGTGTTTGTTGGTCATGTTGATCATGGAAAGAGTACGACAGTTGGTCGTCTGATGTTTGATTCTGGAAATATTGATGAGCAGGCGATGAGGAAGTTGAAGGAGACCGCTCAGGAGCTTGGAAAGGCAGGGTTTGAGTTTGCGTTCGTGATGGATAACTTGAAGGAAGAGAGGGAGCGTGGAGTCACGATTGACTTGAGTCATAAGAAATTTTTGACGTCAAAGTATGAGTATACTATTATTGATGCCCCTGGCCACAGGGATTTTATCAAGAATATGATTACTGGGGCTTCTCAGGCTGATGTCGGGATCTTGGTCGTCGCTGCCTCTGATGGCGTGATGGCGCAGACAAAGGAACACATCTTCTTGTGCAGGACGTTTGGGGTGAGCCAGCTTGCGGTGATCGTGAACAAAATGGATGTCGTGAATTATTCTCAGCAAAAATTCGAGGAGGTAAAAAAGGATGTTTCCAGTTATTTGAAGAATGTTGGCTACAAGGTGGAGCAGGTGCAGTTTATTCCTACTGCGAGTTTCTTGGGTGAGAATATTGTGAAGAAGAGCGATAAGATGTCATGGTACGCTGGTCCGACGTTGGTGCAGCAGTTGGATCTCTTTACTCCCCCTGAGAAGCCGGTAAATCTTCCATTGAGGCTTCCCATCCAGGATGTGTACAACATTACAGGTATTGGTGTTGTGCCTGTTGGTCGTGTCGAGACCGGGATTATGAAGACTGGTGACAAGGTGATTATCGTTCCTGGCCGTGAGGGAAATGGTGTGAAGGGTGAAGTGAAGACGATTGAGATGCATCATGAGCAGATAGCTCAGGCCGAGCCTGGCGACAATGTTGGGTTTTCTGTGCGTGGGGTGAACAAGAAGGATATTGCTCGCGGTGACGTGCTTGGGCATGAGACGAATGTTCCTACCGTAGTGTCTGAGTTTACTGCGCAGATTGTTGTTATTAATCATCCGAGTGTGATGACTGTTGGCTACACGCCAGTATTCCATATCCATACTGCGCAGGTGGCTTGTCAGATCAGCAAGCTCGTGAAGAAGATTAACCCCGCGACTGGAGAGACGATACAAGAAAACCCTGATATGTTGAAGAATGGCGATGCCGCGATTGTGCAGATTAAGCCGACGAAGCCTCTTGTGATTGAGAAGAACAAGGACATTCCTCAGATGTCCCGTTTCGCTATTAGGGATGCTGGCCAGACTGTCGCTGCTGGCATGTGCATTGATTATGTGAAGAAAGTGTAAGTTGTCTTTCTTTCTGTTTTATTGATGTTTATTCTAAGAAAACAACATTCTTTAAATTTTTGAAGTGTTTATCTCCGGAGAGAACCTTACAATACACTTTGTTTTGTGAGAGTAAATTGTGGTGCACCTCCTTTTCTCCCAAAGACAGGACAGATCATAAGCTTATCTCCCTATCCTACTTTAGGGGTGCACTCCACTCTTGCTCGAACATCTTGTAGCGATATTTCGCGCATCATTCGAAACGCCAGGCGTCCCAACCTGCCGGATGCGCATGGGTGTTTAGCTGGTAGATGTTTATGGTTGCCTCCTTTGGAGAGCGCCACGTTACCAGCTTGAGTTTTACAAAGGAGTTCTAGAAAAAAAGTCGTGTTCGACACGCCATTCAACTCCGCCCCGAAGGGACGGTCGCAAGCTTGATCTAAAAGGGATTATTTTAGAAGCTCGTTAGATTTCTGGAGAAGTTATCTTAAACCCACACGTGAACAAATGTTTATTATTGTTTGATTTAAAAATTATCTCCGACTACATTGTTTATACCATTGGCCATTCTCTCTGTCGTTTGCATCACAATCTCTTCTTGAAAACGGCCGGTCGGTCTGCCTAAATATATTCGCCACACTAGCTTTAATTTTTGGCTTGGCGTTAAAACGAACTGCCAGCAGGTCTGGATCTACCGTGAAGTAACACATAAATTGTTCGGCCATGTATCTCTGCGATTCAGGCTCATACCCGGAAACGTCAAGATCATCTATGGTAAACTCTCCATGGCGGAATAATTCTCTAGTCGATGGACCATACGGCCTGCCATTAAGCTCGCCGCCTTGCAGATGAATTATTCGGCCGGCAACAAAACCAACATACTTCCTTTCCGGAATATTACCATCACTAAAGGTAATAGAACAGTCTCTGCCCACTGGTTCTACGGTGCCTGCATTGCATTCCCCTGCATAATGGATATGCTTCCCCTTAAATTCGCCGCAATTGCCGCTGTTGGTAATTTCTTCGCCATTAGGACCATAATAATTATTAATTTCTGTTCCACAACCTAAGCCAGCCGCTACTAATCCCGCCGCTAATTTATAATTTATTGACTTGATACCTTCTCTTTCAACAGCCGGCTGTTCAGCAACCAATTCTATACCTCTTCTAGACGTTGCAACCATCGCGGACACCATCGTAGCGAGATTTCTAGCACCTCTCAACAAAGCGTTGTTTTGATTCATACTACCCTTATAGGTTTAATTATTTAAATAGTTTCCTAAACCTAGTAATTGTTTAGCTCACTTATTTACCTTTAAAAAATTTTAGCAAAAGTTATTAATGAACAACCGACAGTGAAAACACTTCTTTAAAAAGAAACCTCAAACAGCTAAACAAATACCTCTTTGGCTAAAAACTCCAAAACCTTTAAAAACAACAATAAAATCTCTTACCCATGCAAAAGGCGAGAATTAAACTGGCAAGCGCAGACATTGGCCCGTTGAATGAGGTGTTGAAGAGTATTATGGATATTGCCGCGAAGACGAACACAAAGGTGTGTGGTCCGATTAGTTTTCCTACGAAGCGTTTGAAGATTACCACTAGAGAGAGCCCATGTGGCAACGGGAAGGCTTCGTTTGACAATTTTGAGATGCGGATTCATAAGAGATTGATTGATCTTGGACTTGACGAGCGCGCGTTACGCTTGGTGATGCGTGTGCCCATTCCAAAAGGGGTTAATATTGAGATTGATTTGTTGGATGAGAGGTAGTATTCTCTTCTTGGAAAAGTTAATATAGGTACTTTCTTAAAAAGTCTTCTTGTGAACGAGAAGGCAAAAGAGATTAAAGCGTTGGTTGAGCTTGCTTTTAAGCAGGATGAGCGGAATTTTTTGTTGGTTCTTAGGAATATTAAGGAGAAGATAAAGGCCTATAAGCTTAAGAAAAATCCTTTACTAAAAGATGTGGCGGAAAAACTTGAGCGCGTTAAGGATGTGGGGGAAGCTGCTGTTCTTATGGATGAATTGTTGAAACGTCTGAATCAGAACGAGTCTGAACCTTCTGAAGTGGTTGTGGAGTTTTATCCGGAATTCGTGACTGCTTCTCGTGAAGCGTTGATTCAGATACAGAACGGGATTAAAAATAAGAAAGTGATAGCAAAATTAAGATTTTTATTGGAGAACCTGGAAAACCAGTCTTTCCTTCGTGCGCGTGCGCATAGTTATCCTCATAACAATAAGGTCGATTTGATCTGTTTAGGTGAGCGGGTCGCTCATGGGGTAGTGGTTCGCGTGTTATATTTTGTTGAGGGAAATAAAATAAGAGTATGCGCTTTTTTTGTCGACCACGATCTTTATGAAAGGGGAATTAATTCTGGATACTATTTAAAAAAGAATTTTGAGAATGAGCGTTGGTTAAGGATTCCTCGGTTTTAAGTTCATGACGATCTTAACAAATTCTTTTGCTTCTTCAGGAGAAAGGGCTCCCGTTCTGAAGGTGAGGCAGAAAAAAGTGGAGGGGTCTTGGAGGGTTACAAGGATTGAGTGGAGTTGAGTAATGATGTCTTCTACATCAGGCGGGGATTTTGCAGATGTGAGCGTTTGGGTGAGGGTTGTGACGAGAGGGTATGATCCTTCTGCAGAGTAGCCTATGGAGAAGGGGGTGTTAGGATAACTAAGGAGAGTAAGGGTTTCTGCATAAGGTTTTCCTGGATAAAAGTTTTGGAAGAGTGCGGTGGATGGTCCCGCTTGAGGAAAGATGTGCCCTTCATAATTAATATAAGTGAATGTTTTGACAACACCTCGGTCGACGGTTTTTCCAGTGGTAACGCGCGGATCTGCAGGATCGGGATCATAGGCTGACTCGTAGAATCCTTCTTTGAAGAGAAGATCAATTGTGGCTCCTAAATCTATCATGGGAAAGCGAGAGTGAGAAAAGATTTAAAAGGATTGGCTTTGAAAATATTTCAGAAGTGTTCTCACAAAACTTATAAACTGTTCATGAATCCAAAGCTGAATGTCTGAAGAGTATTTTGTGTATAGCGCTTCTGGTCCGGAGCAGGATCCGTATATTGTTGCTGTTGCGAGGACGAAGGCTCAGATTCGGAATGCTTTTGGCATGTTGAGGCATCGTCTCGGGAAGGATGTTGAGGTTCCTTCGTTAGAGAGGATTGTTCGCGCTGAGAATGTAGTGCTTGCTGTTGCTCGCGAAGGGGACAATTCAAAGGCAGGACGTATTGATGTTCCTGTGAATAGTGTAGTACGTTTTAGAGTATATCCAAATGGGTCGAATCACTTAAGGAATGCTGAGTGGGAGGAAGTAAGCAGGTTGTATCTTTTAGAGAGCTTTGACGGAACGAGAATAGTGCATTATTTGTTGTCAGAAGATTTGAGGGATGCGTTAAAAGGGTATGATTTTTCAGTGCATGAGCAGGTTGCGCGTGCTGTTTCTGAGCTTTTTGCAAATTTGTTGAATCCGCAGTAAATTAACCACAGGTAATTTTTAAAGTTGCTCTAGCGGCTCAGGGTCAGCTTGCCAGTTGAAACTGATCAACTTTATTGATGTCAAGGTGTAAAAAGCCCAGTAGCTCTGCTGCGATTAGGATAGCCTCGACCAGAGAGACAGACTAAAAAGGAAATTAGTTTATCAAATCCCAAAGAAATTTCTTTATAACTTTAAATATTGCGGCGCCTGTAGGTGCATCTCCTGATGGTGCTGTACCTCCAGAATCTCCTGATGGTGCTGTGTAACTACTACTATCCCCGCTTGGTGCAGTATATCCTCCACCACTATAGGTTCCTGTATCTCCTCCAGATGGATAACCGCCTGAAGGATAACTTCCACCAGATGGATAACTGCCTCCAGCATAACTTCCATCAGAATAACTTCCACCAGATGGATAACCGCCTGAAGGATAACTTCCACCAGATGGATAACCGCCTGAATAAGATCCTACAGGTGTACCAGAGTAGCCCCCACTATATCCTCCTGAATAAGAACTATAAGGAGCACCATAACTTCCACCATAGTATCCCCCGCCAGAATAACTACCTGGTCCCCCTCCATAACCCGGCCCAGTATAACCACCTGTCGCAGAACTTGGCTGGCCTTGCGGTGGAGGAACTGCCTGACCTGTAGATGTATCAGTCCATCCCCTATCTGCAGTCACAGTATAAGTTCTACCATCTACAGTAACAGTTGTACCTACAGAAGCATAAGAACCAGAATATCCGCCAGGTGATGTATACCCCGGACCAGTGTATGCGGTTCCATAATTTGGACCATAGGTAGATCCAGCAAGAGTAGCCTGAGCTTCAGCAATTCTTGCACCAATTTCAGCCTCAGAAACACCCAATCTTTTTAATTCATCTCTAACTGCTTCTACTCCTCTTTCTCGTACAGCAACTGGCGAAGCGTCTCCAAGTCCTGATCTTATTCCAGTATATCCAGTTCCTGGTGCACCATATTGATAACCATATCCTCCGCCATAAGTTGTTTGAACAACAAGATCTTTATTTCCAGTAACTCCCCTTGCAATTGCCTGTAATGATTCTCTTCCTAAATTAGTTGTTTGCGCAAGTACACTACTAGCCTGCTCTGGCTTAAGTCCAGCATTTATTAACTCTTGATAAGCTGTGTTCCTACTGCTATCGCCATAAGGCCCGCCAACGTAAGGTCTTCCTATATAAGAAGACCCTTCATCTTCTGGAGCGCGCAAAGAAACTGGAGTAGTTATACTTCTATATGCATTTTCCGCATCTTTTAGAGTTCCTCCTGCGCCTATTATTCTTTCAATATATTCTTTTTTCGCTTGTTCTCTTGCTGCATTCGATATTGCAAGAGGATTAGGATCATCTTTATATTTTGCTTGAAATTCTGGATTATTATATATTCTAGCTTCAATTTCACCTAGTGTTGAAGCACTTGCATCTACACCTGGCGGTAAGACCACTCCACTACCGTAATAACCACCACTAAATGTTCTTTCCGCCTCTGCAACTCTCTGCGCTGCCCTTGCGGGATCTTCACCCGCATTTACTAATTTCTGAATAAGAGTTTCCTTTGCTTTGTCAAGAGATCCTGTGGATGCTATAAGACTACTTAATGCCCCCGGACTTGCGTCTCCCACTCCACTAAAACCTGGACCACCAATACCCCCAGTTCCAACTGACATTTCCGCGAGTCTTGCATCAATTTGTGCTTGTGTCCATCCTTCTCTTCCCAACTGCTGCCTATACTCCTCCTTTACCAATCTAGTTGCCTCATCCAAGGTTTTGCCTTCCTGAATTAAACTTTCATATTTAGCCCCAAGTCCACTTCCATCTGGTGGACCATAAGGTACGCCTCTACCATAATAAGCATTAGGACCACCATATGGCCCCCCATAATAACTTATACTAAAATCTTCACTAGTTAACACTTCTCTTGCTGAATCTAATGCGTATCTTACTAATTCATTCTGGGTAAGAGTGCCTATACTCACCCCTGGAGGTAAATAATATTTTACATCTCCAATTCTATAATTAGAATAGAATGTGCCAGAGTCGCTTATAGCCCCTGTATCTGGATCAATGCGTCTTCCAAAAGGATCATAATCAATTGGATTACCTTCTCCATCATAAACACGTCCACCTGTTACACGTTCGTAATAAGGTCTATAAGTAGTTACCTCAGGCAACTTAAATTCATTATTTCCAGTTAATTCTCTTACTCTTTGTTCAATCTCGAATCTTGCGACACTAGTGAATGATACCTGTGCCGCTATTTCTTTATCTATACCAGATTCAACTAATTGTTTATATATTGAAGGATCTCCTCTTATAATACTGGGAAGAAATAAACTTACTGGTCTGAATTCTGATGTACCCGGGGCGGGGAGTGTGAATTCTGGATTGCCTACAATTTCCCTAACAAGCTTCTCTATTGATTCTTTATTATAACTCTGACCTAATGACGCCTTGACAACTACCTTAATAGCATCTCCTCTTTCAATACCCTTCTGTTCAAGTTCCTGAATCAATGAATCATCATATGCTAAACCATTACGTATTCCTTCACCGTCATAATAACTAACAAGAAGTTCCATCTTATCAACTGTTGTTAATTCTCCTTTTTCTATTTTCTCTTTAAGGTTTAATTTACTTTCATAGTCCTCTTTTATTTCCTTTATTTTCTTATCCTCAATATTTGTCTTTAAATCTTTAATATGCTGCGCTGGATCTGTGACTTTTCCCTCTACAACATCCTTAATTTCCTTAGTGAGACTTAATGCGTTGGCGACTACATCAAAGTCAGGTTTTCCGGTCAAGTCCCTCTTATTTACCAAATCATTTCTAACTTCACTTAACAAAAACCTTAGTTCAGTAGCGTCAAAAGGTAGTTCTTCTTCTCCAGCTAATTTACTTCGTGCGTCAGATATTTTTTGTTCAATATCGCGGACTTCCCTGCCAACTTTAACAAAATTTTCAATCGCCTTCTCTCTTCTTAAATTATCAACTCCCTCTTCCTTGTCTTCTTCATTTATTTCTTTTCTAACTTCAATTATCTCTCTGTCCTGTTCAGTAGCAATATCTCTTATAATCTCTTCTTTCTTATCCTCAGTTGTTACAAATACTTTAGCCACATCCGCTTCAACTTCTTCAGTTAGTTCTTTCACTTCATTAAAAACTTCTAAATTCTGTTCAGATAAATCCTCTTTTACAACATCTTCAACTTTTGCGTTTAAGTCGCTGACTATTTCATTTAGAACAAGCAACTTAACCTCCTGCTCGCGAGTTTCTGGAATATTATCTACATTTGCTATTTGACTTTCATACTGATTAAACCAACTTACGCATCCTACCATGGATATTTTTGCTGAATCAAAAAATTCCTGTCTTTCTTCTTCTGTTGGTGCTTGTGTAGCCTTGTCCATAAGATAAACTGATTCTTTAAGTTTCTCAGCGGCTACTTCCTCAGGAGGCTGGAATCTGTCAAATGCGGTGTCAAAATAATAAAGAAAAGGCTGATCCGGTGTTACACCGGCATCTACTGACGCGAATTCTTGCCTGACCTTGTCCGTAAGTGTTTGTGCTGATGGTTCTGCGGTGAGAATTGCAGTTTCCTGAGCAAAAGCCAAAGGCATTAAAATCAATGCTGGAATTATTACGAGGATTATAAATAATGACTTTGTTAAAGATCTTTTTCTATTCATGCATCAGCCTCTTTAATTAATTTAAGAATATAGGATACTTATAAATATTGTTATTTGTCTAGTAGATCGGCAAGTAACTTTCTGGAAACTGAATCAGTCTCATCTTCAACAAAATGGTTTTCTGTGAGCAAAAATATTTCTGATGTTTGCTAATTTAGTCTTCTTGGCAATTTTCCATAAGCATTCAAAATCATTCGTAAACTATAGGCATCGACAATTAATTCCATCGAGAAAACCTCCTTTCATTCTGTTCTTCTGATTTCATATGTGCTGTAATGATATGCCACTTACAGTAACAAGGTTTATAAGGAAATCATAGATTATCAGTCATACATGCCGAGGTCGCCTAATCTGGTATGGCACAGGATTGCTAAGATAATGGTTGTGAAGATCCTGCGTCCGTGAGGACTTGTGGGTTCAAAAACCATGAGAGCGGCATTAAGAGCTTTTGCCTCGAAATGATTGATACTCCCACCCTCGGCGTTTTTTTTCAGTCCTGTGAATAGCCTCGGATTTTTACTTTTTAGACAACCCCCTGTTTTAAGAGATTAAAAAAGATTTAAGACAGAGCCAAGCTAAGGGAAAAAGCTTAAAAACTTTATGAGAATACCATCTTAGAGTGGTAGTTATGATCAAGGTTATGGAGATGACCTTCAGACCAAGAAAATAGAGGGAAAGAAAAAAGCGGTTGATAAAAGCGCAGAAAGTTTAACAATGGAAGAAGACGAAACAGGAAGTGAAGGGAGTTTAGAGAATATTGAAAAAGATAAAAAGGTTGGAGAAGGCGTTGCGCAGGAAGGCACTGGATCTGATGCGGAGGAAAAGGAAGCTTCAGTAGTTAAGGAGTGGCCGTCTATCAGTGCTGAAGCTGTTCCTTTAAGTGATCAAGAGTTAAATAAAGACTTATATGAACAGCAAGAGTTTTATGATCAAGAGTTAAATAGAAAAATTAAAGAAAAAACTGCGCTTCAGGAGGAGTATGATACCCTCAGGGTTTCTGCTAAAGAAACCTCCAAGTTATATTACGATGTAGGAGAGAGACTTTACATCGCAAAGGTGGAACTTAATGCGTGTGTTAGCAGTATGAAGATGGCGCGAAGTCGTGGTCGTCTTGAAGGAATAATAGAGGGCTTAGTAGGATGCTCAGTCGCGGCGTTGTTAGGATGGACTTTATACAACTCTTGGCAGGTTGTCAGCCCCGCGAGGCCAGTAATGATAGAAACTGTAGATGAAGATGTGCCTGACGCAAGTCTCACTATTATTCCAACTGCAAACGATTCTGTTATAACTTCAACAAAGATCTTTTACGACACTCCATTAAATGAAGCCCTTGGATTGTATTTAGGAATGAAGAAATATGACGTTCCTAAAAGCACACAAGTAACTATTGAAGTGTATCAAGGTAAGGTAAGGGGCGTAACGTTTGAGAAATCTCTTCACAAGCACATGGCAGATACATTGGAGTGGCAGGTGAAGGAGATGCAAAAGGAAGGGAAGTTTATCGGGATTGGCGCTAAAAATCCTGAAAGAATTGTGGTGGAAGTGAAGCCCTCATGGAGAATAGAATGAAGAAAACGATTCTTGCGACAGTGGGATTGGCTGCGTTGGTCGCTTGCAAGAAGGATGTTGTTTCTGATATTTCAGAGCCTCCGACTATGACAGAGACGGCGACAGTTCCAGAAGCGGAAAGCCTTCCAACACCTCCTGAAGATATTGAAATTCCTGGGGGAGTTCTTCCTCCTGTGTCA
>DASRUL010000020.1:0-2801 GCA_035655455.1 Candidatus Nanoarchaeia archaeon
CTTACAGAAAAACAACGCAAAAACTTAATGTAAAATTACTTCCATTATCAGAGTCATTCTCATGGCACAATCTTTAAATAGCTCTTACTTTAACCTTGGCTGTTATGGGAAGAATCAGAACAACACTTATCAAGAGAACAGCAGAAAAACTCATCAAAAGACACCCAGACAAGTTCTCCACAGACTTCTCCCTGAACAAGCCAGCTGTCACAGAAGCCGCGGACGTCCCAACCAAGAAACTCAGAAACCTCATCGCAGGCTACATCACCAAACTTAAAAAAACAACGCGATGATCCCAAGAAACTCATTCACCCATTTTTCTTTCTTCTCTTTGACCATTCCCTCCCGCTCATTTACAATAAAAACAAGATTTGCTTTTCCAATTCTATCTTGATTGACTTCCGCGTAAAAAATCTGGTCGCCATAACACCAAACCAAGCCCTACTTTCTCTTCGTAAAAACCCTCCCCTCAAAATCATCACCGCCAACATCAAAAGATTCTTCATATAAAGATCAACAGCGACCTCTCCAAGAAAATTTCTCATGCCCCCATCTAGCCTTGTATCTGTTCTTAAAAAGAGATATCCCACCTGTAGCGGCCCATCGTACCTTCATAGATTTTACAAAAATTTATAAAGCTATTCACCCCTGACAAGAAAAAAGAGGCTTCATGACAGAATTTTTCATTCATCTCAGCATTCTCCTCCTTGTCGCGGTCATCCTTGGGTTCATCGCAAAACTCCTCAGACAACCACCCATTTTAGCTTACCTCGCCACAGGCATTCTCCTCGGACCAAACGTCCTCAATCTCATAGAAACATCACAACCACTCGCACTTTTCTCACAACTAGGCGTCGCCTTTCTCCTCTTTATCGTTGGCATCAGCCTTGACCCAAGGCGCATCAAAGACATTGGAAAAATATCTCTCGTTACAGGCATCGGCCAAGTTATCTTCACGGCATTTATAGGATTCTTCATCTCGAAAGCGCTCGGATTCAGCACTATCGCGTCTGTCTATATCGGCGTCGCGCTCACCTTCAGCAGCACTATTATCATTGTTAAGCTGCTTACAGACAAGAACGACATCGACAGCCTCTATGGGAGAATCTCAGTAGGCATCCTCATCATCCAGGACTTCATCGCGATCCTCGCCCTCGTCCTTATCAGCAGCTTCCAACAAGAAATACCTTTAGGAACAACCCTCCTCTTTTCCCTCGCGAAAGCGGCAGGGCTGTTGCTTCTCATTTGGTTAGGATACAACTTTCTCCTCAGACCAGCACTCGCCAAGCTCTTCTCAACCGAACAAGAACTCGTCTTCCTCGCAGCCATCGCGTGGTGCTTTATCGCGGCAAGCATCTCAACGAAACTCGGCTTCAGCCTCGAGATAGGAGCGTTCCTCGCGGGATTCAGCCTCGCACCATCGGAATTCGGAGCAACCATCACCGCAAAAATAAAACCCCTCAGGGACTTTTTCATCGCACTTTTCTTCATCAACCTCGGCATCGGCATGTCCTTCACCTTAATCAACCAACTTCTCCTTCCCATCATCATTTTCACTCTCTTCATCATTGTCGGAAATCCACTCATCGTGTTTTTTTTAATGGTCCTTTTCGGTTACCGCAGCAGAACAAGCTTCCTTACAGGCTTAACTGTCGCGCAAATCAGCGAATTCTCCCTTATCCTCGCCGCATTCGGCTTCACCCTCGGCCATCTTTCTCAAGAAGCAGTCGTTCTCATCACCACGGTCGGAATAATCACCATCACCGCGTCAACTTACCTCATCACCTATGGAAACACCCTCTACACCTTTTTCCAAAGGCCACTCAAACTTTTTGAAAGAAGACACCTCAAAGAAATTACCGCCTTGCCAAAAGCCAAAACTTACTCCATTCTCCTCTTCGGCTGCCACAGAATAGGATCAACACTCACAGATAGCCTTCCAAAGAATGACCTTCTTGTCATAGACTACAACCCCTACACTATCGCAGACCTTAAACGCAAAAAAATAGACAGCCTCTACGCAGACATCCAAGACCAAGAAGTCATGCGCTCCCTCGCCAACCTCAAACCGAGGTTTGTTTTGTCAACCATTCCAGACGCGAAGAACAACAAACTCTTAATCTCAACCTTCAAAACACTCCACCCCAAGCCAGTCATCATCCTCATCGCGCGAACAGCACTTGACAGCCTTGAACTTCACCGCCTCGGCGCAGACTTAGTACTCTTCCCGGAATACCTCGCAGGCCGACACTTAGCAGAACTTCTCTCAGCACCCAACAAGAAGGCCATCAAAAAACTCGGGCGTGCTTACAGGCTGAAACTGCTCGCGGAGCTCAAGAAAAATCATCTCTTCGCCTGAACCTTCCTCGTCGAATACTTTATTTTAAGAACTCTACATTCGGAAGATTCATCTTTGTCGTAAAGATGCTGTATCCCTCGTTAAATTTCTTATAGTTTCCATTTCCTACAATCAACTCATGAAACGCATACGTATCAAAAAATACCCTTATCGCCACATCTTTAAATTCTCGCTTTTTATCCCAAATCTTGCTATAAAACGAATGTTTATCTCGTTTAATAGTTGACGCCGTCCCACAATTCTTTTCTAAACCCTCGGAATCCACAAATAAAAAATAAACCCCCTGCCTTAAGCAGTAATCCCCCCTCTCATTCTCCAAATCTTCCCTAAATTATGTGCTATACTCACCAAATTCATCTCAATTCTTGTTCCTTGCAATCCTCTAAGCAAAAACTCCCTGAATCCAAGATTCTGCTTGATATTTCCAATCACTGGTTCGACA
>DASRUL010000021.1:0-46599 GCA_035655455.1 Candidatus Nanoarchaeia archaeon
ATCAGGAAGGCGAGGGGTGGTTGTGGCGCACTGGCTATTCTGGCATAATTGAGAAGCGCACTGGCTATTTTGAATGCAATGACTTCCGACTGGAAGGTTTGAACCGACACAAAGATTGTATAAACAGATTCCTGATTGACAATCACTGCCTGAAGAGCAAGGGGAATCTAAGGGAAGCCCTCCTAGCTTACTACTGCTTACTGAAGGTACGCCTCTTTGGTGGAAGAATGCTCCGGTGAGTGCGTCTCCTGCGAGGACGCCGACGATTGCTGTTGTTAAAACGACGAGTCCCAAAAGAATGAGAAAGTTTCCAGAAAGATTCACGCTCTTTTTCATTAAGTCATTTTCAGCACATTACATATATATATATAGCTTTCGATTTTTTTTGAGGGTGTGTAGAATCCATTTTTTTCCACATTGTTTTTCATTTATGTTCCCCCTCTAAAAAATTTTAAGAGTTTATTCTTTCATTTCTCTTCTCACGTTTTCAAGTTGTTCAGTGAGTTTTCCTGCTTCTTCTTCGAGTTGTGAGAGTAATTGTTCGATTTCACTGAATTGTTTTTGTATCGTTTCCATTGCTTGGGGGATGGTTTTTTCTACGAGAATGTTTGCTCCGACGTTGATAAGGATATTATCTGCGGATTCGGTTTTGCCTTTGAAGAAGAGTCCTGAGCCGAGGGGGATAAGTGTTTCTGTTCCTGGCGGGGTTGTGGCGAGTTGAGTGAAGTTTTCTTGGATGTTCTTGAGCTCTTCTAAGTGGTTGTGGACGGCCTGCGTATTTTGTTGGAGTTGTTGGAGGTGCTTGAGAAGAAAATTGTATTCGAGGATTTTTTCCTGGTTGTTCATGTTGTGACTGCTGCTTTCGTTCCTCTCTTCTTTATCGGTTTGGATTTTTCTGCGAGATGTGTCTTCTTCTTTGCTTTTTCTAAGACTAGAATGCCTGCGTTTTTCATGGCTTGTTTGACTTCGCCGGTTGGTGCGCCTTCTTGGATGTCGAGGATTTTTCCGAGGGGTTCGAGGTGGTTGAGGTTGCACCTTCTTCGTCTGGTGTTTCCGTCGATAAGAACAAAGCTGTTCTCTAGGTGTTTCAGAATGACGCAGTACTGTCCTGCGTCTCTTCCGGCGATTTTCATGCAGACTGTTCCGATGTCCATGGTAAGTTCCTTGCTCGTTCGATCATGACGTTTCTCATGCAGGGCGAGCATAAATTACCTCCGTAAGGTCGTTCTGGCCTTTTCTTGGTGAGGGGGATTCTTTTCAGTGCTGTCGCTCTGACGCGAGGAACGCCTTTGAGGTCGTTGCCGCAGATCCTGCATTGTGCCTTGTTGGGCTTGCGTTTTTTGTAATGGACGACAAGTCTTCCTCCTGGTGTTCTGAGGGTGATGCGTCGTTTGCTGTGGGATTTGTATCTTGGTTGGGGCATTAGTACACCTTGAGGAGTTTTCTAAAGACGATGCTCATGAGAAGAGTGAGGATGAAGTAAGTGCCGAGCCATCCGAAACTCCAGAGGATATTGCCATAGGGTGTGAAGGTCTTGGCCATCCATTGGAAGACGAGGATGACAGGTAAAAAAGTGATGAGCATGGGTTTGAAGTTGTGTTTGAGTGATTCCATATTTTTTTGCCACATAGTTTTTTGGAGTTCGAGGATGCGTTTGGGGTTTTCTTTTTCTTTTTTCATTTCTTGTTGGAGGGCCTTGATCTCGTCTCTGATGGCCTTCATCAGGTGTTGGTCTGTCGCGAACTTGTAGATGATGGTGGTGAGGAGAGTGAGTGCTCCTGAGATAAAGGTGATGGCGAACAAGGGGCTGATAGTGATTGCCCATCCAAAGGCTGCGTTAAAGAGGTTTTCGAGAACCATTAGGATTCTCCTCCCATCATTTTTCTAAGTGCTGGATGCATGTCCATCATGTGTTGTTTTGCGATGTCCTCATAGAGCCTATAGATGATCATAACGGTTAAAAGGATTCCTGTTCCTCTGGATAAAGCTCCGAGGAGATCTGCGCTTGCTGCTAAGAGGCCGATGGTTGCTCCGCCCATGATGGTTAAGGGAAAGATGTAGCGTTGTAATAAATGTTCGACGATGCGCTCGTCTCTTCTGAATCCTGGAATTTGTAGCCCTGATGCCATGATTTGTTTGGCTTGTTTTGCTGCGTCCATGCCTGAGGTCTGAACCCAGAAGATGCTGAAGATGGTTGATCCTACAATTAAAAACAAGGTGTAGACCGCTGCTTGTCCAAGGTCGAAGGCTGTGAATGCGCCTATGAGGAGGTTTTGGGTGATGCGGGGAATATCAAGCCATAAGACAATGCCTGTTGCGGGAGTGGTTCCGGTGAAAGTTCCTAAAAGGGGATAGCCCCAGTTCTGGAGAAGGCGCGCCCAGAGTTGGATGTTTGCGAGCAAAGCTGCGACAAGGATGACTGGCATGTTGCTCGTGTAGAGAAAGTTTAAGGGCCAGCGATAGCCGAAGCCTCTGACTCTTCCGAAGCTGAGGGGAATTTCTACTTTCATCGCTTGCGCGTACACCGAAAGAACGAAGATGAGGATTGTTGCGAGGATTGCTGCGAGACTGAGAAGTGCTTCTTGGGGCGCTCCTTCGAGCAGGGATTTGAAGAAGACGAGTACTGCGCCGACTGGTGCTTGTCCTGAGCCGAAGGCCCATTCTCCAATGCTGTTTAACGGGCTGAATGCCCTGATGAAGATTTCTGCTGAGACACCTGCTGCGATGAACAGGCTCACTCCTGAACCGAAGCCCCACTTTGTGGTCACGTCATCCATGAACATGATGAGGAGTCCTCCAACGATAAGTTGAAAGATGAGAAGGAGTTGAAGGGAGAAGAAGTCTGGTGTTCCTCGAAGTTCAAGTGCTGGGCTGAGTCCTCCCAAAAAGACATAAACTGCTGCTTCGAAAAGGACGAAGAAGAGGGTGAGTGCTTTTTGAAGGCTTTGGAAGTAGGCGCGTCCCTCCGTGGTTGTGGTGTCTAGTTTCAAAATGCCTGATCCCGCGAGGAGCTGCAGCACGATGGATGCGGTGACGATGGGGCCGATGCCTAAGGATAAGATAGAGCCAAAACTCGCGCCGAGGATGACGGAGATCTGTTCGAATTGGGTGAGCGCGTTTTCGCCAAGCCCATAGAGAGGGATAACGCTGAGGATGAAGAAGGCGACGAGGATGATGATTGTCCACTTGAGTTTTTCGCTGAAGCCGAGTTTTGTTGGTGATTTTTTGACTTCTGGAAGGAAGGAGAGGATGTCGGCGAGATTCATGGGAGGATCGTGCCTCCTGCTTCTTGGATTTTTTTTCTTGCGGTGTCGCTGGCTGATGCTGCTTTGAGGTGAATCTTGTGGCGAGGTGTTCCCTTGCCAAGGAGTTTGGAATAACCGAGTTTGTGTAAGTCTACAAGATAGGCATCTGCTTGTTTGGTGATGAGACCTTGTGCGACGTAAGAGTCGAGGTGTTCTTCGAGGAAGTCTAAGTTGAGTGTTATTGGGTGATGTTGAACTTCTTTGGGGCGTTTGAAGCCTTTTTTTCCATAGTAGCTATTGCCGTAAAGGTTGAGGATGGTGGGTTTTTTTTGGTCTGCGCGTTTTCCTGTTCCTGCCATGCCTTTGCCTCCTCGGTTTCCTGCGCCGCGGTGTTTCTTCTTTGATCCCCATCCATGGGTGGTTTCTGCGCGCATGCGTTTGTTTTTCTTGCGTTTGTAGGTCGCCATAAGTTTTCCTGTTAGAGCATTCGTTTGATAAGGTCGTTGATGTGGTCTTTCCTGTATCCTAAGACGCCACCCATGCTGAAAGGTACTTTGATGCCTCCTCGTTCGAAGCCTCGTGTTGGGGGCTTAAGTCTGAAGTAAGGCTTGAGTCCTGGCAAGTCTTTGAGGGTTGCGTTGCCTTCGAGAACATTTTTGGAGAAGCTGTCAAAGGTGTGGGTTGTTTTTTCTTTGAGGTAGGATTCTGTGAGCGCCTTTCCTCCAGCGAGTCTGCCGCGTTTTTCTAAGAGAAGTTTGAGGGTTTCTTGGTTGATGTCCCCCCAAGTGGTGTAGTCTTTGATTTTAGTGAGCATGCCTTGGATGCTGGGAGTGTAGGTGACGAGGACGCAGCTGTGTTTTTTTGGCAGTTTTAAAAGTTTAAAGGTGTCTTTGATGCTTCTGTTGAGGCCGATGCCTCCTCTGACTTGGACGATGGCGAGCTTCATGAGGTGCTTCCCTCGATGAGGCCTGAGAGGGTGATGAAGGCTGGTTGGATTTTGACGTGTTCAAGATGTTTGAGTGCCTCGAAGCAGGCCTTGAAGAGGTTGATTTTTGTTGCTGTTGATCCTTGGGTTTTGGAGTACACATCCTTGATGCCTGCGAGGCTGATCATGCGTGAGCATTTTTTTTCTACCGAGAGGCCGGTGCCGCGTGGTGCGGGGATGAGGGTCATCCGGACACTGCCGCTCTTGCCCATGACTTTGAAGGGAAGGGAGTGTGCTTGTTTGCAGTCGCAAGCCCAGGCGCCGCAGCCTCGTCTGATTTTGATGAGGTTGAGTTTTGCTTTTCTGATGGCCTTTTCTCTTGCTGGGACTGTTTCTTTTGCTGCGCCGTAGCCGATGCCTAAGTAACCGTTCTTGTTGCCGACGACTGCGAATGCTGCGAAGGTGATGGTGTTTCCTTCTGAGGTTTTTTTCTGGGTTTGTTTCCAGATGCTTCCTTTGCCTCCGCCGAATTTTCCCTTGGATTGGCCGACTTCGAGCAGTTCGACATGTAAACCTGGAAGGAGTGAGTCAACGATTTCTGGCTCAAGGATTTTTTCTCCTGCGTCAAGGATCTGGTCGATGGTGGTGATTTCTTTGCCCTTGACTTTTCTTCCAAGGAGTGTTCTTGGTTGCCAGTCTTCGAGGGGGATAGTGTTCCTTTCTAGTGCCATTGTGCCTGGATTTTTTTCTTAACCTCTTGGAGATGCCCTGGAAAAGTGGAGAGCGTGAGCCCTCTTTTAAGGGTTTGGGAGAATTGTGGGGAAGAGAAAGTGGTATAGAGGCTGATGGTTGTTCCGTTGAGTGCTTCTTCGCTAGGAAGGGCTGAGATGTTTTGGGTGAGGTGGAGTCCTGCGTCGAGTGCCCCCTTGGCTACTGCGAAGGGTGCTGATCCTGGAACTGCTTTGTGGAGTCCGATGTCGAGGACTGCTTCGGTGACGCCGTGTTTTTTTGCTTTCAAGCCAAGGAGATATCCTAAGAGGTAGGCGCTGGGAAGATTGCCGCGGTGTGCCTTCCAGCCGAAGCTGAGAAGTTCTCTGCTGTGTGCCGAGGCGATGGTTTTGTCTCCTTGAGGGTGAAAGTTGACGAGCTGTGTGAGGATGTTGTTAAGACTTTTTCTGACGACGAGGCGTGGCCTTCCTGAGATGAGAAGTTTGAGTCGTGCCTTGTAATCTGTTCTGTGTTGTCTCTTTCTTTTGAGTGGAAGACTATACTTTTTTCCTTGGGTCATGTGCGTTGCTTCCAGAGGCCTTTTTCTGTGAGGTAGAGCTTCACGTGTCTCTGGCTTCTGAAGAACCCTCCTTTTGATTTTTGGCGAAGAGTATGGTAAGTGGAAAGGCTGATAAGATTGGTGTTTTTGAGGTGGGTGAAGAGTCTGCGTTGGAGTCTGATCTTATGGACCCATTGGCGTTTTGGGTGTTCTCTGACTGCGGTTTTTCCCCGTCGTGATCCCTGTCCTTTTCTTCGTCCTTTGCGTTTTTGGTTGAGGTGTTGTCGTGTTCTTCCTCGAGAGATGCCTGTTTTTTGTTTTGGTCTGATTGCTCCTTGACTGATGAGGCCTTTAATGTCTTGTCTGGAAAGGGCTTTCTCGATATCTTCCATGCGCTGGGGATCAAGCCAAACGCGTCCGATGCCTGCCTTGAGGAGGGATGCTGCGAGTCTTTTTTGAGGTAGGGTCATGGCGCGTTCTTCTCTTGGTTGTTGGGTTGTGGCGTTTCTTTCGGCGGTGTCGCTTCTTTCTTCGAGGGGAGAGTTTCTTTTTTCTCAGCTTCTTTTTTTGTTGCGATTTTTTTCTTTTCGTCTTTTTTCTTCGCGAGGGCTTCTTGGGTTTCTTTGAGGAAAGTCTCCGGATGGTTGAGGTTGAGGATAATGATGCCTTTTTCAAGGCATGCTTTGACGAGTGCTATTTTTTTTCTCATGCCGAGAGTAGAGCTGAGGACGGCGCCATGGTTTTTAGTGGCTGATGCCAGGTCGTTGATGTTAGCAACTAAAAAAGGCCGGAGTCCTGTCTTGTCAAGGCCTCTGGCTGTGGCTGGGCTTCCGTATCCGAGTGCAGGTGTTCTGATTTTTCCGCGGAGGCCGAGTCTGGTTTTGTTGTGAACGCCTCGTGGCTTTCTCCAGCTCTTTCCAAGTTGGGGCATGATGCCTGAGTGTACTCTTCTGAATATTGGTTTTTTCTTCTTGATGATTGCTCGGAGGCTGAGGGTCATTGGTGTGTTCCTGCTTTTTGGGTGATGTAACAGCCGTCTTGGAAGACTCTTCTGTCCCTGTTAGTGATGCGTGTTGCTTGTTCAATGCGTGCTGCGGTTTGGCTAACGTGTTCGAGGTCTGGTCCTTCGACAAAAATCTGGTCCCCATCTATTCTTACGGTAACGTTGTCCATGAGGGATGCTTTGCGTGGGGATTTTTCTCCGAGGAAGTTTTTTATGTGAACTGTTCTCCCTTCAACTGTAACGGTGATAGGGAAGTGTCCTGAGCAGATTTTGAGTGTTGCAAGGTAAGGATGCTGAACGCCGTTGATCAAGTTGTTGAGGTGTGCGGAGAAGGTATTGATTTGTATTTTCTCACGTTTACCTGGCTTGGTGGTCTTTGCCTTGATGTGAAGGGTGTTGTTTTCTGTGCTAAGGGTGAGGAGAGGATGGTAGAGACTCTTGGTGAGGCTGCCTCGTGGCCCCTTGACGCTGACCTCTTGTCCTTCAATAATAATACTAACTTCTTTTGGGATGATGAGGGTGGTGTCGTAGGTCATGTTAGTAGCAGTATGCGAGAAGTTTTCCTCCAAACCCTTGGCTGAGTGCTTGGTGGTGGGTCATGATTCCTTTAGAGGTGGTAATAATGAGGATGCCGAAGCCTTTTGCTGGCAGGTATCTTTTTTCGAAGAGCTCGTAGTTCTTCTTGGTGATTGAAAATCTTGGTTTGATGACGCCGCAATTGTTGATGCCTCCAAGTAAGTGGAGGGTGAGTGTTCCTCCTTGTTCTGTGCTTGTCTGGTCGTATGATCCGAGGTAGTGGTGGTCTTGCATCACGGTGAGGATGCGTTTAATTGTTGTTGAGCTTGGGGTGAGTTGGCAGGTCTTCCTTCCTTTTTTTTCGCAGTTGAGTAAGTGGGAAAGTGCTTGTGCGAGTGGGTCATTGAGGCTCATGGGTGTTTTCTCCTTTAGTTATATTGCTTGAATCCTAGTATTTTTGCTTGTTCTCTGAAGCATTGCCTGCACAGATGGATGCCGTAACTTCTGATGTGTGCGCCATGTCTTCCACAAGTATGGCAACTGCGTTGTCCGATGCCTGTAGTGCGTTTTTTTGGCGCATTATGTTTAAGGTACTTTTTGAGTTTTGCTGGCTTCGCTTCGAGTTGTTTGAATGCTTTCTTGTAGTCTTTGGCGGTCATGCTGTTTCTCCGATTTTTGTTCCGAAGGTGGCTTGTGTGAAGGTGATCGCTTCTTGTTTGGTGATGCGGTGTCTTGTTGGTATGTTTGCTGTTTTGCTGCTTCTGCGTTTAATTCTGAACCCACCGCGTTGGAGGGTGACTGCTACTTCGAGGCCAATAATGCCGATGGTGATATCATAAGGGACGTCTGGGATTTTGATGTATTCATCGATACCGAAAGAGAAGTTTCCTGAAGAGTCGAATTTTCGTTCTGCTAGGATGTTATCGACTGCTTGGAGAAGCCGTTTGAGAAGTTCCTGTGCCCTTGTTCCCCTGAGGGTGACTTTTGCTGCGATTGCCAAGTTTGGTCTGACTCCCCATGTTGGGATTCTCTTGGTGCTTGAGGTCTTGACTGGTTTTGCTCCGCTGATGGTGGCGAGAAGTTTGACTGCTTTTTCTAGTTTTTCTCCTGTTCCTCCTGTTCCGATGTTAAGAGTAAGTTTCTCGATGTGGATGGTTTTCATGGGGTTCATGGTGTTGCCTGCGCGAGAGGGTAATGGTTTCCTACGGCGAGAGCGTACGCCATGAGAGTGATGAATTCTGCGTCTCCTTTTTTAAGGAGGAGTTTTGCTTTTTCTAGGGTTGTTGTTCTGATGATGTCTTGAATGGTCGCGAGTTCTCCGAGGTGTTTTCCTGCGGTGAGGTAAACGGTAGTTCCCTTTTCAAGAGGGATGACTTCGAGGATCTTTTGTTGTTTGAGGTCGAAGAGGATGGTGTCTCCGACGCGTCCTGTGTTTGCGAGAATGTTTCTTCCATCATTGAGGTTAAGTTGGATGGATCCTTTTTTGAGTTTGGTTTTGTTGATGATTTTAAGGAGTTTGAGTGTTGCTTCTTGTTCTTTGATGGGAAAGGGGCTGAGTCTTGCTTGAGTGTCATGGAGGATTCTGTAGTGTTCTCCTGTCTTGGTGATGTGGATGATATCCATGAGTCCGACTGCGTGTTTGTAGTCTTTTCTTACCTTGTTATCAACAAGAATCCAGTTGTTGGTAAGGAGATATTTGACTTCCTTGGTCGTGGTCGCATGATTAAGGAGATTTTTGAGCACATGATGAAGGGTGATACTTTCTTGGAGCTTGTGGCTTCCTGGTCTTGGTCGTGCTATCCAATGGTGTTCTTTTCTGTTGATGAGCCAGGTTTTTGGTGCTGCGTATCGTGGAAGGTGGCTTCTTGTCATGGGTGTTTCCTCTCGAGGTGTTTGATTCTTTTTTTGTCTTCGAGGTTGAGTTCTGTGATCATGAGGTTGGAAGGGTGTAAGTGATAGGGGGTTGTTGTTCCGTTTTTCTTGGTGAGGGTGATGCCTTCGATGATGACGCGTTGGTGTTTAGTGAGTATTTTATCAACTTTTCCTGTTCTTTTTTTGAATTGTCCTCTGAGGATTTTGACGATATCTCCTTTTCTTAGGGGTGTGTTTCTTTTTTTGTATTTATTGTGAAGATCATTAGACAAAGTTGTTGAGAGGAGTTTTCGTGCTAAGTGAAGGGGGAGGTTTGCTGTGTATTTTCTCTGTTTTGCTGGTTTCTTGCTTGCTTTCCAGTGTTTGCTCCAGGGTTTCATTGTTGTGTATTCCTCTCACATTGGTCATCGATAGTTTTATATCGCTTTAGGAGATAGTCTATTAAAATGATAGGCATGTATCCTAACTGAGCCATAAAAATTCCTGAGAGGATCATGTTTTGCGTTGTGCATTCTTCAACCAAATCTCTTACGTCTGAATCATCTGTTGTTGCGTAATCTGTAATGCCTCGAGTTCTGACTTCTTCTGCGAGAATGCTCATCAGGGTTGCGGTAGAGAGAAACCTGTCAAAGATGATTCCTGTTCTGGAAGTTAACTCCTCTCTTGAGACTCCTTTTTGTTCGAGGTAAGAGTCTAGACAAGCAAGTTCTCTATCTGCTTCTTGTTGGCTGATTGATCCCTTTGCTTCCAAAGCCTGAGGAAAATCTTTTTTTTGTGATTCTCTGGTTATTTCCTGAAGAGTTGTCATTATTATGCGACTCCTTTTGCGATTTTTGCGACTGCTGGCCATCTGCCGACGACCTCTTTGGCGATTGGCCCCTTGATGAGTGTTCCCTTAGGGTTTCCTTTGTCGTCTTTGACGACGACTGCTGCGTTGTCTTCGAATTTGACGCGCATGCCATCGCTTCTTCTGTATTCTTTTTTTTGTCGAACAATGATTGCGTATACCACTTTTTTTCTCATGTCTGGTGCTCCGACTGAGACTGAGGCTGTGATGAAGGCGCCGACGCCTCCTGACATGTTGCGTGCTTTGACGCCTTTTCCCCCTCTGAATGAAATAACTCTAAGGAGTTTTGCTCCAGAGTTGTCGCAGGTTGGGATGTAGCTTCCTTTTTGGAATGCTCGTGTGATGTTTGCTTTGAGGGCTTTCATGGTTGGATTTTTTCAATGATGATGAAGTTTTTCGTCTTGCTGATGGGCCTGCATTCGATGAATCGCACGTTGTCCCCGAGGGTGATGTCGATGCAGTCCGGATGATGTACTTGAAGCTTGCTTCTTCGTTTTTCATAGCGTTGGTATTTCGGGAGGTAAAAGAGGCGTTGCCATTCTACTGTTGCTGTGCGTTGGCTGTTGAGTTTGGTGATGGTTCCCGTGAATTGTCTTCCTCTAAGGGCGATCTTTCCGTGGAAGGCGCAGTGCTTGTCTGCGCAGGCCCTGGTTGGTGCTTGGGCTGTTATGCCGATGTTGTTGGTCATGGTGTTTCTTTCTTGAGTCTGTTTTCTGGTCTTCCTGAGAGGGTGTTTCCGTCGATGGTGATGACCTTGTTGTTGATGTTCATGGTGAGTGTTAGTCCTTGTTTGATGAGTGTTTTTCCGTTGTCGAGTTCAAGGGTGTTTCTTGTTTCGTTGATGACCGTTCCTGTGATGCCGATGAGACACTTGTTGTCTGCATGAACGACTTTGATGGCCTTGCCGATGATTTCATGGTTTTCCTTGCTCATTTTGTGATGATTTTTTCTTGGCTGAACCCGAGTGCTGAGAGTTCTGCTTTGACCTTGTCTGCGTGGCTTCCTTGGAGTTCGATGACGCCATTCTTTGCTGTGCCCCCGCAGGCGAGTTTGTTTTTGAGTTTTTTTGCCAGATCTTTGAGGTCAATGGTTTTCCTGTCCAGTCCTTCAATAATAGTGGCGAGTTTTCCGAATCGTCGTTTGACGATTTTTATGGTGATTTGTTGTTCTGCTTGTGCGATGGTTTCGCAGACGCAAAGTTCTCGTGGTAGACCGCAGGTGGGGCATACGTCGCTCATTGGTGATGTTCCTCCTTGTTGATGTGGGTGAGAGTGATGATTCTAGCGATTGTCCTCTTTATTGCCTTGATTCTTCCCGGGTTTTTTGGTGTTGTTCCTGTTGCGATTTGACTGCGTGCTTGCATGAGTTCTTTCTTGAGTTCTTGAAGGTGTTGTGTTCGTTCTTTTTCACTCATTGCTTTAAGGGCTTGTGTTTTTTTCATGGGTTTCCTCTGCTTGTTGTGCGTCTTTTATTGGAATTTTTTGTTGTTCTTGTGGCTTGCTCTCTTCTGTTTGCTTTGCTTCTTTAAAGATAATATCATCTGGAAGTTTGACGTCTGAGTGGAGGATTTTGACTTTGATGCCGACTGTTCCTGATTTGAGGTTGCATCCCTCTGAGGCGATGTCCATGTAGCTGTAGGAGATGTCTCCTGATTTTTTGAGGTATCCTGTGGAAAACCTCCAGCTGTGCGCGCGTTCTCCTGGGACGCCTCGTCCTCCAATGATGATTTCGATGCCTGATGCCCCTGCCCTCATGCTATCTTCAAGTGCCCTGTAAGCGAGGGCCTTGAAGCGTTTTGGCCCGAAGCGTTGAAGGTTGTTCATCAGGTTTTTCGCGACTGTTGCCGCGTCGAGTGCTGGAGTGGATATTTCCTCGACTTCGAGTTGTGGGTTTTCGAGGCCGAAGCGTGTTTTGAGTTGATGGGTGAGATATTTGATGTTTGCTCCTTTTTTTCCAACGATGAGTCCCGGTCTTGCGGTAAGGACGGTGATTTTTTCTCCGAGTGGAGTGCGTTGCATTTTGATGTGACTGCAACTCATTCTTCCTAAGTAAGAAAGGACAAATTCTTCTATTTGTTTTTCTTTGACTTTTTGTGCGATGATTTGGCGTTCGATCATTGTTTTTTGGGTTGTTCTTTTTTTTCTTGTGTTGTTTCTTGCGCTGTGAGTTGAATGTGTGCTGATTTGATGCGTGTTCTGCGTTGTCTTCCAGAGTGCCATCGCCGTGCCGCGAAGTTGGCGATAGCGCTGCTGATAATGATTTTTTCTGGGTTGAGTCCTTTGTGTTCTGCGTTTGCTTGGAGGCTGTTGAGCAGGCTGAGAATGTGTTTGGAAGCGTTGAGAGGATAGCGTGCCGGTCCTGTTCCTGGTTTGTGGCAGAGGTCTTTGTTGAATTTTTTGAAAGAGAGGGGTTTCTTCATGTCGATGACATCTTTGAGTAAGGCCTTTGCTCGGGTAAGGGTTTTCCCTTTGAGGTGGCTGCAAATGACCATGGACATTTTTGGTGAGATGGGCAGTGCGCGTCCGAGTGCTGTTGCTTCGTTGGGGTTGGTCATTTTATTTCACCGAGAGTGATCCACTTGATTTTGTTGCTCCGATTCCTGGTGCGGAGTGTTGGACTTTTCTTCTTGTTGGCGAGAATTCTCCAAGGTAGTGTCCGATCATGTCGTAGGTAATTGCTATGGGAGTGAATTCTTTTCCATTGTGTACTTGGATGAGTTGTCCGATCATGTCTGGAAGAATGATCATGTCTCTGCAGTGAGTTTTAACTGGTTTTTTATGTTTGCCTTGGTGGACTGCTTGGATCATGGTGAGGAGTTTTTTTTGTTCTGGAGTGGATCCTCGTTTGAGGCTTCTGCGTTGTCTTGAGGTGAGAATTTTGCTGAACTCTTGAGTGCTGAGCGTTTGAAGTTCTTCTGTTGTTTTTCCGTGGTAAGCGTCTCCTTTCTTCATCGTAATTTTCCTGTTCTTCTTGCGTGTTGTTGTCCAACTTTTCTTCCCGGTGGAGCGTATCTTGGAGCGATGGATGGCTTACCCATATGGCGTCCTCTCCCTGAGCCGAAGGGATGTTCCACGGCGTTCATGGCTACTGCTGAGGTTACAGGATAGAGTTTGCCGCGGCTGCGTTTGGCGTGCCATTTTCTTCCTGCTTTGATGAAGGGTTTTTCAAGCCTGCCTCCTCCTGCGATTATTCCAATAGTTGCTCTGCAGCGAGCGTTGAGGGTCTTGATTTTTTTTGAGGGAAGTTGTACGACAACATGGCTTCCTATCTTACTGAGGACTTTGGCGAAGGTTCCTGAGGCTCTGACATACTTGCCTCCGTCTCCTGAAGTTTGTTCGATGTTATAGATGGACGTTCCTTCTGGGATTGCTGAGAGGGGAGCGGTGTTTCCTTCTTGAATGGCTGCTGCTGGTCCTGTTGCGATGATGTCTCCTACTGCGGTTTTTTCTGGCGCTTGGAGGAGGACGTGTTCTCCATCTTCATACAAAACGCTCATGAGTGGTGCGCTATGGCCTGGACTATGGATGATGTCTGTGACTGTTCCAAATAAAACCTCTTGCTGATGGAGGGATTTATGCCTGGTGTTCCCGGCGCTGTAGGGAAGACTGATGAATCGTCGTGTTCCTCGTCCTCTGCGTTGGGAGATGATGCGCTTGCCCATGTTAAATGACGCCTCCGAGTTTAGTGGTGATGTCTGTTGCTGAGTGTTCTTTGCTAAGGGTGATGTAGGCTCTTTTTTCTCCTAAAGGAGTGGTGTAGGTATTGACGTTGAGGACCTTGGCGTTGAAGAGTTGTTCGAAGGAATGTTTGATTGCTTGTTTAGTTGCGTTTTTATGAACTGCGAAGAGGAGCTTGTTGTATTTGTCTGCAAGGTGAACGACTTTTTCTGTGGTGATTGGATGCTTGAGGATGGTGTAGGGATCTTTCATAGGAAGAGGTGCTCCTCATCGAGTTTTTTGAGTGCGTTTTCTGTCCAGATGCTTGTTCTGAGTTCATTTGCTCTGGTGAGTGCTGCGATGTTAAGGTATTTTACTGAAAGGACGTCAATGCCTGGAAGGTTGTATGCTGCTGTTTGGAAGGGGCAGGGTCCTGCGACGACGAAGAGTGGTCCTTTTTTGTGGCTGTGCCTTCTTCCTCTGGTTTTTCCTTTTCCTGCTTTGATGATATGTTGGCTGAGTCGTTCGAGTTCTTTAGTGAATCCTAAGTTTTGAAGGAGTGTCCTTGCTTCTTTTGTCTTTTTGAGGGCCTCGAGCCTTGCTTCGACGATGAAGAGTTTGTGGTGGTGTGCGATGCCTGAGAGTGCGCTTCTAAGCGCCTTCTTGCGTTCTTTTTTATTGATTTTAAGAGTGTAAATTTTTTCTGGTTTTGGGGGGTGTGCCATTCTTCCTTTGACTGTGCCTGGCGCCTCTGATCCTGTCCAGCCGAATTGTGTTCCTCGTCTCCAGAGGGTTTTTCTTGGCGCTCTTGAGATGCCGTGGCCGTAGCTGCATTTGTAGTTTCTTCTTCGTCTTGAGATCTTTGCTGAGACACCGACAAGTCCTGCTTGATACATGGTTCCATAGGGTTTTCTTGAGTGGTGAAATGCGACGATGCTGCGTTTGATGAGATCCGGCTCGTACTCTGTCGTGAACTGTTGGGGCAATGCTATGGTCTTGATTTTTTTTCCTTGGAGATCGTAGAGGTCTGTGTTCATTGTTTGCTTGCCGTGCTAATGCTTACGAGTTCTAGATTACCGAGTTGCCTTTGTCCTCTGATAGGTTCGTTGATGCGGATGAGTCTCTTTGCTGGTCCTGGGACTGATCCCTTGATGACAGCGTACTCATTTTTGACAAGGCCGTAGTGGAGAAATCCCCCCTTGGGATTTATTTTTTCCGGCTGGTCGTGGATGAAAACAAGGTGTTTGTTGTATTCTGTTCTAGTATTGTAGCCGAGTCTCCCAGGCATGAGCATTCCCCAGTGGATTCTTCCTGGTCGTTCTGGGCCCATGATGTTACCTCTGCGTTTTTTTTCTGATTTGTGGCTTCTGAGGCTAACGCCGAAGCGTTTGACTGTGCCTTGGAAGCCCTTGCCTTTGCTGACAGAATGAACATCCACCCTTGTGCCTGCTTTGAAGACGTCTGAAAGGTGAATGTCTTTGTCAAGAAGGGTGAGAGTATATTCTAGTTTTGCTTTAATATCTGTGCCACCGAGGCCAAGTTCGAAGATTGCTGGCTGTTTTTTGCTGAGCCCTGTTTTTATGGGTTGGGTTGCGACGTTGATTCTGATGTCTGTGAGAGTGGGAAGGAGTTCTTGGATTGCCTTGAGGTGTTGTTCATAGTTGTGCCTTTTGAGGCTGAGGTGCCTTTGAAGCTCTTTGGAAAGCCTTGGGTTAAATGCTTCTTGAACGAGTTTGAGTGTGGTTGCTTCTTGTTGGTAAGCTCTAAGGGAAACAACTCTGAGGGGCGGGCATTCTAAGATAGTGACTGGCCAGCTGACAATATCTCCCTTGGTGCAGCTGTTTGGCCTGTTATCTTTTAATTGAAGATGTGTCATACCTGCCTTGTAGCCTGCGAAGCCGAGGAGGCTGATGTTCTTGAGGGTTGGCCAGGCTTTGACGACAGGTGTTTCCTTCTTTGGTCTGACTCTTGGCCAGTACTGGAGGCTTCCTTTTCTTGGTCTATGGATGTTTGCCATCGCTTTAGTTCTTATGCTGGAATGATTTTCAGAAGCAGCTGAGAGGTTACTCTATTCAGTAGGGGTAGGGAGAAGGATAAAGGACTTGCTTATAAATCTGCCGTTTTTTTATTGGCTTTTTTGTTAGCGGTTGAAAGGAAGAAGGACGAATGCTATTAAAAAAAGATTAGTTGAAGAAGAGCTTGCGCTTGATCAAGAAAACTTGAAAAGAAAATCGCGAGCGTTGCGTGAGAGGCAAGGGATAAAATAAAGTTAAGATATGTTCTTCACGATCTTGGTAAGTAAGTCTACGCCTTTCGCGAGTTCCTCTTTGACAACAGGATCTGCTGAGTCTTCTCTGACTTCGTTGAGGGATGCTTTCGTTTCTTTTAGGGTGAGTAATTCTGTGCGAAGAGTTTCATTGTCTGGGTCTCCTTTGAGGAGTTTGAAGGTTTTTGTAAGTCTGTCTCGTTCTTTCTTGAGCGCGTTTTTAGAAACGTTGTCTTCGGTGTGTTCAATGAGCGTGCCAAGCAAGCCAATGGTCTCGTTGAGATAAGTGACTTCTTTTTTGTAGAGGCCTCCGCTTTTTTTCTCAGGAAGGATAAAAGAGAAGAGGCGTTTGGTGAACGGTTCTTGTGGTTTGGGTTGTTTGTAAAGAGGCGTGTCTTTTTGGGGGAGTAAACTGTTTCTCTTTTTGATAACGACGAAGAGGAGTGATCCAACGACGCCAACGACGAAGAGTGTGAGAAGCAAAATGTAAGGAAAATTGTCCTGTCTGAGGGAGTCTGCGATAGTTATTAATATTTCGTCTGTGACTGCTTCTCCTGAGGGGTCTGTTGCGGTAATCTTGACGGTTTCACTTGCGATGTCTGTTGTTGCGAGACTGAAGACGACTTGGCTCTGGGTGTGGAAGCTGGTGTTGACGCTGACTGCCTCTCCGACAGTATAGCGAAGAGTGTCTCCGTCTGGGTCTTGAAAGTGGCTGTTCAGGTCGATAGTGATGCTGGTTTGGTTTTCGTCAAAGGTAAGGTTTGGGAGTGCTTGCTGGAGGGTGGGCGCTTGGTTTTGGTGGACAACAGTCAAGGTGACGTTGTTGCTGTGAGCAATGAGTGTCGGGCTGGTAACGGTGAAGACAACCGAGTCTGTTCCTGTCCATCCTTGAGGTGGTGTGAGAATTGCTGTGCTTTCGTTAAAAGTAATAACAACAGTTTGTGATCCTGTTGCGCTGAAGGTCGCGTTTGCTGGAATACCTCGTAAGTATAAGGTTAAGTCTAGGGTGTGAGCGTGATTTCGTTTCCATTGTTGGTTTGGAACGGTGAAGCTTTCTCGTGTTGGTTCAAGGATTGCGGGTTGGATGGTGAAGGTAAGGTTGAGATAAACTTGGTTGGAAGGAGTGCTGTTTGTTCCGTCGTATGCGGAAAAGCTGAGATTGCGTTGAGTGGTTTCTTGAAGAGTGGAGGTGAGGGTAGCCTTGCTTCCGTTGAGGGCGATAGTAACTCCTCCTGGTTGTGTCGCGTTGTAAGTGAGGTTGTTGTTCTCGATGTCAGTGTAATACTCTGAGAGGGTGAGAGTGGCACTTTGATTAAAGGAAAGGGTTTGATTAGGAATGGCCCTTGTCAGAAGGGGTGGGTCGTTGACTGATTGGATGATGAAAGAAAGATATTGTGTTAGGGAAACATTTTGTGAGCTTGCGGTGATGCTGAGGCTTGCTGTTCCATAAGTATTAGAGGCAAGGGTGCAATTAAAATATCTATTCGAGCTGATGGCGCAGTCTATGAGGCTGGTGTTGGTTTGTGTCCTTGTATAAGTGATGTTGGAGTGTTGGATGTTTGTTTGGGTGAAGTTCCAGAGGTCAAGAGAGCTAAAGGCCGCGTCTTCTGAGAGAGTTTGGTTTGGTATGCTGAGGTTAATGCTAACAACGAGAGGTGCTGTTTGTGGTTGGAAGGTGATGGTGCGTTCTTCTGTGCTGCTGTAGGTTCCGTTTGGGGTGATGTTTCCGTAGGCTCTATAAGTGATGGTTCCTGCCCCTGCCTTTTCTAAAATCCATGTTGTGCCGCTGCCGATCATGGTTTCGTTAACGCCATTCCATTGAACCCAAGCGAGGGTGAGGGGGACTGCTGAGGTGAGGTTAAGGAGAATGCTGCCGTTCGCGGTGGCTCCTGATGATGGCGTGGGGGGGACAAAACTAAGGTTGAGTGCCGCCGGATCGTAAATAGCGTACCCTGTGAGTTGTGGCTCTTTGAGAAGCGATAAAAGAATAACGCCGAGGCTGAGGAGGATGAAGAAGAGCGAGAGCGTGGAGAGTAATTGTGACTTTCCTTTTTTGCGCATGGATGCTCTTAGCTTTATGCTGTTTTATATAACTTGTGTTTGGTGTGGTGAGGAAAAGGGTTTTATAGGTGGAAGATGGTTTTTTGTTTAATGAAAAAAAGAGGGTTTGTTGGAATAATTCTCGTGCTGTTTCTTGTTCAGATTGTGGCTGGTCAGTTGAACGACGCGTCGTCGCTGGTTGTGGATGCGAATGTAAGCTTTGGTTTCTTTGTGAATGAGGAAATTAAGAATTTGAGTGCGAATATTACCTATTTTCCAAGAGAGGGAAAGAATGCTCAAGTGACGAAGTTGGAAATAACGAGTGTTCCTGAGAGTAGGCTTGTTTCGAGGGGTGAGGAGCATATGTTGATCGAGTGGCCGGTTACGTTGGGGGAGGGGTCATTCAAGGTTGATGGTACAATACGGAACCGTGTTGGTGAGAAGGCGTTTGGAGACGTCTCTTTTTCTGGAAGAGATCTTGAGAAATATATGGCGGCTACGAAATTTATTAATGCCGATGATAAAGAGATAAGAAAGACTGCTTTAGAGATTGTGGGTGGGGAAGAGAATAATTTGAAAAGAGTGGTGAAGCTTGCGTTGTGGACGCGTGAGAATGTTAAGTATGATCTTTCATCGTTGACTGTTGAGGCGTCGTTGCCTGCGAGAAAGGTGTTGGAGTCTAGGGAAGGGGTGTGTGATGAGATTACGATTTTGTTTATCGCGTTCGCGCGTTCGTTGGGGATTCCTGCGAGGTACGTGTCTGGGATTGTGTACGCTGACGCGTTTAAGGAGAAGTGGGTTCCTCATGCGTGGGCTGAGGTGTGGATGAATGGGGAGTGGGTTCCTTTCGATGTGACGCTTGGCCAGTTGGGTTGGGTTGATCCGACGCACGTGGGGATGAAGGCCTCCGAGGACGTTGATTATTCTTCAATTGTGTACAAGTGGGCTTCTGAGAAAGGTCGTGTTGTTCCGAAAGGGGTAAAAGTAAATGCTGTTGGGAGGGAGGCGGTGGCTTCTTCTGGCGAGGGAAGGATTGTTGGTGTAAGGGTGCTTGAGGATAGGGTTTTTTTGGGGAGTGTTGTTCCCGTTGAGGTGGAGGTGGTGAACCCTTCTGAGAAGTTTGTGTTTGATGTTGTGTCGTTGAGGGGTGCGGCTGTTGTCGGGTTTGAGAGTATCCCGGTATTTTTAAGTCCTCAAGAGGGAAAGAAAATATTTTTCTTAGCAAGGGTTCCCCGTGAGGGTGTTGCTGATGTCGAGATGAAGGTTGAGGTGAAGGACAGTATGAATAATGTTTTTGTTTCTTCCTTGGTTGTTGGGAAAAAGTACAAGTTTGTGTCTTTGGAGGAGGCCGAGCTCTTGGTGAGAAAATCCTTGGTTGAGAGGGATGAGTTGCCGTTGTTGGGGTTGGAGTGTCTTTCTGAAAAAAATGAAAATAAGATCTTGAAATGCCAAGTTGAAAACAAAGATGTGAAAGATGCGAGGAAAGTGAAGATTTGTAAGGGGGATGAGTGTGTTGTTCGTGATGTCAAGGCTAGAGGGAAGGAGCGTGTTGAGTTTTCTTGGGGTGGTGAGGTGTTAATAATGATGGAGTATGAGGGTCGTGAGGAGAAACATGTGATAAGCGCTCTTGATGAGAAGGGTGTGGTGAAGATTGGGGATGTATCATGTCCGAAGAGGTTAGGGTATGGGGAAAAAGCAAGGATGGTTGTTGGTTTGGAGGCTGAGGAGTTTGTGGAGGAGGTGTACCTTACCGTTGAGGGCTTGTTGCCCTATAAGGTGAAGGATTTTAAGGGAAAGCAGGTGGTGGTGCTTCCTGTGCGTGGGAATTATTTTGCTGAGAGCGGCGGCTTGGTAAAAATTAGCGTGAATTATAATGATGTGGAGGGGTCTCGTTTGAGTGTTGAAAGTTCGTGCAAGATTGAAATTGGTGAAGTGCCGTGGTGGGAAAAGGTATTTTTGAGAGTGAGGGAGGCTATGTCATTTTAGTGATTAATCTTCGAAGTCATGTTGGTCGGTATGTTCTTTTCCATCTACAAAAACTTTTCTGAGGATTGTTCCTCTTCGTTTCGCGTGGAGTCTTGATTGTTCCAAACCACGTTCGTATTCTTTTGGAACGCTTAAGGAAGTGATGGTGTAGGTGTGGGATATTTCTAAAAGATGGTATTCTTCTTTGATGTCGAAGGCGAGGTCTTCAGAGATGTTGTTGGTTGTTGTGGAGAGGGCGCAGAAGTCTGCTTTTGGCCTTTTGTCTCCGCTCTTTCCTGGTTTTGCTGAGGTTGGTGATTTGACCTTGGTTTTGAGTTCTCCTTGTTCTGTTTTGAAGGAAAGCAGGATTAAAGCTTGGGAAAAATTTTTGAAAAGATCGTTGATGGCTTGTTTGTCCATGTCCGTGTCGAGAAGGTAAGTCTTGACGCCTGCGAATTGTTTTTGTCCTGCTGGTGTGAAGGGAAGCTCGTTTTTTATGTCTTTGGTGGTGATAACGCCCCCTGTGACGCGTGTTTTTCCTTGAAGGTGTTCCGCGAGCGAGAGTGCGAGTTCTCCTGCGAACTCAAAGCTTGTTTTTATTTTTGTGAGGTTTTTTGTCTTGGTTATTGTGATAAGCGCTCTGTTTTCATAGGTGCCTTTGCCGTAGCGGGTGAATTGTTTGTGAACCGATTCGTCTGTTGTTCCTTCGAAGATTTTTCTGATGAAGTTCATGTGAATAATTCCTTGTGTTTTTTCTCTCCCACAACAACCCAGTAGATGACTGCTGTGCTGAGGAGGATGAGGAAGATAACGAGAGTGGTATTCATAAAATAAGAGAAAGTAAAAGTTTTATTTAAAGGTTTGCGCCAACCGGGATTTGAACCCGGGCCATCAGCTTGGGAAGCTGAGATCCTACCGCTAGACTATTGGCGCGTGGAGAAACGTTTAATGAGTAAATTTATAAAGATTATAGTGGTTTGGTGGATAATGGGAAAAGTATTTTTTGTGACAACCGCGATTGATTATGTAAACGCAGAACCGCATATAGGCCATGCATATCAAAAGGTTATTGCGGATGTTTTGGCGCGGTGGCATAAGTTAAATGATGAAAAGGTGTTTTTTCTTACTGGGACTGATGAGCATGGCCAGAAGATTGAACGGAAAGCGGCGGAGGAAAAGAAAGATCCGAAAGAGTTCTGTGATGAAATGGCAAAAAAGTTTAAGGATGCTTGGGAAGAGCTAGATGTTAAGTCTGATCGTTTTATCAGAACGACGGATAAGGATCATGGAGAGTTTGTGAAGAGGTTTGTGAAGAGGATGTATGAGAGGGGGGATATTTACAAGGGGAGTTATGAGGGGTGGTATTGTGTGCCGTGTGAGACGTTTTATACTGAAAAGGATCTTGTTGAGAAGAGTTGTCCAGTGCATAAGAGGCCTGCGGAGTATTTGAGTGAGAAAACGTATTATTTTAGGATGAGTAAATACCAAAAAAAGCTTTTGCAGTGGTATGAGGAGCATCCTGAATTTGTTTTGCCGGAGACGCGGAGGAATGAAATAAAAAATAGGGTGAAAGAGGGATTGCAGGATTTGAGTATAACAAGAACTTCTTTTCGGTGGGGGATACCTTTTCCTTACGATGATAAACACATTCTTTATGTGTGGTATGAGGCGCTTATAAATTATCTTAGTGGCGCGGGCAAAAAACAAGAGTATTGGCCGGCGACGCTTCATTTATTAGGGAAAGACAATGGCTGGTTCCACGCGGTAATATGGCCGACGATGCTATTTTCAGCAGGATACCCGCTTCCGCGGACGGTGTTTGTTCATGGATTTTTAACAGTGAACGGTGAGAAGATCAGCAAAACGCTAGGAAACGTGATTTCTCCGTTGTATCTTAAGAAAAAGTATGGTGCTGATGCGGTGAGGTATTTTTTGGTGCGGGAAATACCATTTGGTGAGGATGGAAATTTTTCAGAGAGGGATTTGGTGAAGCGGCATAATAATGAGTTGGCCAACGAGGTGGGAAATTTAGTTTCGAGGACATTAACGTTAATAGAGAAAAAACTGGGAGGAAGGATAGAAAAGGCGGCGATTGAAAAAGAGTTGTTTAAGAAGGTGGATGTTAAAAAGATTAAGAATTTGATGGAAGGTTTAAAGCTAAATGAGGCATTAGCAGAAATTTACAAGTTTGTTCAAGCTTCAAATAAGTATATTAGTGATAAGGCGCCTTGGAAGGTTGAAGACAAAAAGGAGGTAAACAGGATTTTGTACAACTTATTTGAAGCGATAAGGATACTCAGTATTCTTTTATCTCCTTTTATTCCGAATACTGCTGAGAAGATAAACGGGCAGTTGGGAATAAAGGGGGGAAAGTTGAAGGATGCTGTTCCTGGAAAAGTAAAGGAAGCGAAGGTTAAGAAAGGGGAGATTTTGTTTAAGAAGATTGAAGATGGAAGCTACAATTGAGGATTTTGGGAAGTTGGATATTCGGATTGCGACGATTGTTGCTGTTGAGGATCATCCTAATGCGGAGAAATTGTATATTCTTAAGTTGAATGTTGGTTCTGAAGAGAGGCAAGTGGTTGCGGGGATGAAGGGGTATTATTCAAAAGAAGAGCCGGTTGGAAAGCAAATTGCGTTTGTGTATAATTTAAAGCCTGCTGTAATTCGGGGTGCGGAAAGTCAGGGGATGATTTTGGCTGCTGATGACGGAAAGGGAAAGGTCGTTTTTTTAATGCCTGAAAGAAAAATTGAGAATGGTTCTAAAGTGAGATAGGATATAATTTAGAGTGCATCCAATTGTTTAAGTGAATTCAAAATCATGAATTTGTAATTTAGATCTTAAGTTCTCTAATCCACTTTGATAAATTTGATAAACTCTTGATTCAGTAATTCCAAAGATCTTTCCTATTTCCCTCATTTTCAACCCTTCAATGGTATACAAAAGAATTATCTCTCTTGTTCTTCTTGATAGTTTTCTTAAAGCATCTTTCAATAGAGATTTATTTTTTGAGTCTTTTATTTTTACTAATGGATCAAACTGTTCGCCCGTGATGTCCTGAAATTCTTTCTCAGTTAATTCCTCTAAAGATAATTGATTAGAAGCATTAACCAAAGTTTCTATCTCAGATATTTTATCTAAACTTAATCCTGCCACGACAGCAACTTCTTCATCAGAAGCATCTAATCCAGAAGATAACATTTTTTTTCTTATTTCATCTACTGCCTTTTTCTTACTTCTTGTTGAACGAGATACATTGTCTATTTTTCTTAAATAATCTTTTATTGCCCCATCAATCCTTACCTTAGCGTAAGCCCCAAAATTATCATTTAAGTCCGGATTATACCTTCTAATAGAATCTTCAAATCCAACCCATCCTTCGCTTATTAGATCATCAACGTCAATATATGAGGGTACTCTTCTTGCTATGCTATAAGCGGACTTTTTAACTAATTTTAAACCTAAAGTCTCTAAATCAACATCTTCTAAATGTTTATTTCTTATTTTTTTATTGCTTCTATTTGTATTCTCCGTCTCTCCCCCTCCTTCAGCGACAATTTGCTTCAGAGGTTTTTCTTGATATGTTTGCTCTTCTGTTTTTCCACAAAATAATAATCTTCTTATTTCCCCATAGGTTTTTCCTGTATGTTGAACTGCTCTTAATACAAAATCTCCTACGTCAAAATTAGGATCAAGATTAGAACCTCCAAGAATATATTCAAGAGGAATAAATGGATCTTCTACCACAGATCCAATAGAACTTTTTTCATCCTCTTCTCCTCTTAAGGCTCTGGATTTTATTTCGCCACTTGTTATTCCGAACGTCTTTAAGTTTCTATGACATGTCGCTCGGCTAACATTCAATAATTCTGAAACTCTGCATATACCCCCTTTATTTTGAACTAAAAATCCTTCATGTGCGACTCTAACTAAATCTTTTGTCGAGTTATTTCTATAATAAATTCTAAGAATTGTTTCTGCAGGATCGTGATGCTCTTGCTTTCCTTTTATCTGAGGAACTCCTTCTAATTCGGATAAATCTCTTGAAATTCCAAACTCTTTGAATTTTCTATAGGCAGTTGCTCTTCCTATTCCAAAAAATCTTGCAAACAAGGCTAGGTTATTGTCAAGCTTTTTTAAAAATTCACGATGTGCTTGTTTTATAACTTCTTCTGCATTTGGATGTCGATATCTTACCTTAAGAATAAATTCTTCAGGGGTTATTTGATAATAAGGTTCACTCGGAACTTGTGCTTCTTCTCTTTTCGAATCTTCTTTTTTGTATTCTATTCCTACTCTTTGTGAAGATGCCTGACCAAAATTAGCATATAAAACATCCCATAAAATTGGATTCAAGAATCTCATTGATATTCCAGACACAGAAGGAATTCTGCCTTCTTGTTTTAATGCTTCGACTCTTTCTTTCACGATTTTAGAGTCTAAATAAACTCCACCCAATCTTTCTAAACTTTTTATATCGCTAATGCTTAGTTTTGTATCTAAATTTCCACTTAATCCATCGTATTGATTTAATGCTTGCCCAATAATTGAAGCTCCAAAATATCTTGTATCATCTTGAGAAAATTCATATAATGGAAAACTTCTATCTAAAACATCTTCTGGAATTCCTCTTTTGGTTAATGCTGTTCTTGAATAGGTTTCTAAAGGATGCAATTGGCTTAACTGTAATTCTAAAATAGGAATATCTTCTCTGTCTTCATGTTTGCGTAAAGGAACTACCTTGCCCATTGCTACAATCCTTAATTTTAGGTTTTAAATAAATTGTTATATTTGAATTTGTGATAAAGACTCTCTAGGAATCATCCCTAAAACAACATGGGGTTTTAATTTTTCTCCTATTGCCCTATAAGCGTCATCGATAGGAAAACCATTTCCAGTTAATTCGTGTATTGCTGTATTCTCATCTAAATAACCTATTGAGCCCATAAATTGTTTTCTTTTGGATTCTTCGGACATTGTTGATGCCCAATTATGTCTCAATGATTTTGATAGTGTATAAAAATCATGAGGGGTTATTAATAATCTATCTCCCTGGAGTGCGCCCCTATCTTTGATTAAACCTGCTTGTTTCATATAATTGATTAAATTTCTATCTGCTCCCATTGTTCTAGGATCTAATAATAAATCTTGAGCTGCTGTTTCCAATTCTACTGGACCCATCACTAAATCCATTGCTGAGTATAAAACTAATGCTGCGAATGGAGTAACTGCTAAATCTCTTCCATTCATCCTTTTTAATAGTTCAGGCAAATCTGCACATCTTCTTTGAACATTTTTTGGACTTCTTCCAAAAATACTCGAAAGTCTGTTAATTCCTATTAAGCTGTCTAAGGTAAAAACTTCTTCACCAACAGAAATCATATTTCCATCAATAACTTTAGAAGAAACTAATTTCTCTAACTTTCTTCTATTAAATTCTGGTTGATAAACTTCAACTGTTTTTTCAGTTGCTTTTCTTTCGCCTTCGCCAGTATAAACAATTGAATATCTTATTGATTCTGCTTCTTCATATTCTGCCGCAGGTAATTTAACTTCTCCATTTCTTTTACTTGTAGGTTCTATTTTTGGTTCTTCAGCAACTTCTAATCTGGGCGCTTCTCTTGTTGATATCGTCGAAGGGTTAGATTGAGCAACAATTTCTCCTTCGTAAACTATTTTTCCATTTCTTAGGTTTTCCATCACTTCATCGAATATTCCATAGAAAAATTGTTTCTGGCCTTGCCTTAACACTCTAGGATTTCTTTGTGTCTTATATTCCATGCCTTTTTCAAATAAGCCTTGTCTTTGTACTTCCCTAACTAAAGACATCTCTGCACCATAAAGAGAGGCTAGTTGTGCTAAATTCAATCTATCATAAATTGATGGTGTGGCAGAATCAAATAATTGGATTTTTAAAACATTAGCAGCGGTAATACCCTTCTTTATTGGAATATTGTTGGTTCTAACATATTGCACTAATGATCCTGCTGTTTTGCCTAAAATTTCCGCGGCTTGGCCATATTTAAAAGTATTATCTGGTCCATAAGTTCTTCCTTCTAAAACTACTTCTGTTTTGCTTGGAATAATAAGTCCTCGAGAAGCTAATTTAATTGCTAAATTATCTGCTAATTGTCTTCGATAAATTTCTACTGGACATTCTATTATAGGTTTGGCTTCTTCTCTTTCAACAACCGGTTCTAGTTTTATAGCAACTTTCGCTTCTAAAGTTTCTATAGCTTTTGGTTCTTCTTTGGTTTCCGGATCTTCAACAGCCAATGCTTTCCGTATTTCTAATTCTAATGCTTGTGTTTCTTGTGGTTCAGGAGTTTCAATTGTTGGTGCAACATATAAATTTTTTTTAACTTCCGTTTGTAATGTTGCATTTGTTGCAGCAAGACTTACTGCACTAATCCCAAGAATTTCTAATCTTCCACAGTGCTGGATATAATACATAAATATTCTATCTTGCTCTTCTCTCAAAGAAGCAAGTTTAAAGTTTCCCATTGGAATTTTATTAGCAGAGACTCTTGCATTATCTTTACTCCATAAAACTTCAACTTCAGCAAGAAGTACTCTTCCATCGCTTCCGACTATTGGAAGTTGGGATTTGTATTGATCTTCAAAAGCTCTTTCTAAAAAATACTCTAAACATTCCCCATCAAGATGTTCAACTAAAGATTTTACTCTTAAATCTTGTTTATTATTGCCTTTTGACATCCAAGAAAGATTGTTAGAAAATCTTTTAAAACTTCCCTTATTTGTTGTTTATAAGTGTGAAGTGAACTCCTAAAGCGGGGCACCTAGAAAAGATTCTTAAAAGAGTAAAAAAAGAAAAAGATGCAAGAGGTTTATTTCTTGCACATCCAGCATCCCATGAAGAACTTTTTCATTCCCCAAAGAATTAAGACGACTGCTGCGGTTGTGTCGAGGGTAAGTCTTCCGAGCCAGAGTAGTACTCCAAGCAGGACGAGCAAGAGCCCCCAGACGATGACCCATGATCCACAGTGGCAACTACTGCCTGATGCGCCGCACATCGTGCACATATTTTTCGAGCCCATCATAGGCATTTTCATGTCCATTGTCATTTTTCTCTTTTTTGCCATAATGCACCTCCCTTTTTTTGCTAGATAAATATCTCCATTTTTCTTGTGGGCGGGGGTTTAAATGCTTTTTGGATGTGGATGTTGGAATAGTGTTGTTGAAAAGGAAGAAAAATAAAATTGATAAAGAAGATATTAGGCGGGAACTGTTTGTAGGGCAGTTTCTACTTCTAAAGCGGAGTACCTTGTGCAAGTGTCTCTCAATTGTGGGTTGGTGATGTTCTGACAGAGAGAGGGATCGCGTTTGAGCGATGCGACCTGATCGTAGCATTGATCGCGAGATTGGGGGTGAGAAATTTTGCCGCAGACCGTTGCGTCTTGTGTGTGAGTGGCGAGCGATCTATAGCATTCGTCTTGACGATCACTTACCTTCTCGCAGAGTGCAGGATTGCGAGCTGCTTGTGCGAGAGTTTCATAACATAGTTCTTTAAGGGAAGCATCTTCTAAAGTATCACAGAGTTTCGAGTCTTTGGTAAATTTAGCGACGTAAAAGAAGCATCTGGATATGGTAGTTTTATAAAAAGGATCATCTAGAGGGATATTTTCACAAATGGCAAGGTCTCCTGTGACCGAAGCGACACGAAGAGTGCATTCAGTTCGAGCTTCATTGCTAAGACTATCACAAATTTTTAAATCACGAGTTGCTACAGCGACTTCGATATAACAGAATTCTTTAGTGGTATAAGGAGACCGCATCTCAGTTTTAGACGCACTAAAAAAAGGAGTTTTAATGTTTCTTCGGGTTTCTTCTTTGATCTTATCGCAATAAATAGTGTCTTTAAGCGCTTTTGCGATATTGATGTAGCAATAGTTTCTCGATTCTAAAGTTTTAATTTTCTCGCACAGTGCTGGTTCAGGTATGGTTGCAGTGATATTGAGGTAGCATGGTTCTTTGTACCTATCGCGAAAGAGTTTTGCGCAAAGTGCTGGATCTTGTGTTTCTAACGCCTTCTGAAAAGTGGCCCTGTCTTCTCTCTCTGAGGTGTAAGCGCAGCCTGAGAGCATGAGGAGAAAGGTGATTGCGAGAATAAAGACGAGTTTTTTCATTGCTTCATTCTTTGAGAAGGGGATATATAATTGTTGCTTTTTAATGAGGATTTTTCCTTAATCAAAAAAGAATGGTGGGCCCGAGGAGATTTGAACTCCCGACCTCCCGATTTCAGAGTCTGACGCTGATAAAGTCAGTTTTATCAGTCGGTTGAGCGAATCCTGAGATTCTGTGCTCCAGCCAGACTAAGCTACGAGCCCGCATTGAATGGGCGAGTTAAACAATTTATAAAGATTTCTAGGAATGATCATGATAGTACTGATACTTCGAAAGGTGTTTAGGATTGTGAGGTTCAATCAAATCAAACCATTTGTGCATCATTGGAACACCTCTTACTGAAATGCGATAGAGTGGTAGCCAAGTAGGTTTATTTTCTCTTTTGGATAAATAGCAAGTAGAACGCATATTCAACTCTTTTAGGAGAGAGTTCAATTGAAGAGCTAAAGGAGGAGAAGTTGTTCCAATTTCTATTCGAGGATATAACCCTCCATATTTAGGTTGGAGGTATAGCATTCCGTCTGTATCGAAAATTCCGCGAATTACGGAGCGAATATGATCCTCTTTAGTAAGGAAAAGAGAAGGAATTTGGATATTAAGTTTTCTTCCGAGCGGCAGACCTAAAATTTTGTGTTTGAAGTTAACAAGATCATCTGACCATTTTTGAAATCCGTGAACGCCTGTAGAAGGCATATCTCTTAAGGAAGGATTTAAGTCATAAAGTTTAGGGTAGAGAGTAGCTATAAGTTTAGTGTAGTAGGGTTTATCATCGATTAAATGACCTCGCAAAGCATAGCTTCCTTTAAGTTTATCTCGATTTTTATAAAAGTTCATAGTTCCATCTCCGATATGCGCGCCAGTTTCTTCGGCAAGAAGTTCATCGATTTTTTCAGGGAGAGAGATTTCTCCTTTTAATAATGGGAGTTTAAAGAGATCTAGTTTCATGAGGTAAATAATGAATGAAGATTTATAAAGAAATGGAAGAAGAATCCGTAAAATTTCCGGATAAGAAAAGGCGCCCCGGGACAGACTCGAATTCGACGGTATATTTTACCTCTGTCGACCCCATGATTTCTGCTCAGTAAGTAACAGTTTCACAGGTCTTAGGAGAACACATGTGCTCTACCTGTTGCTCCCTTAGCGGTCTGAGCTACCGGGGCATATCTTAATGCAAAGTTGGTTATTTTAAAAATCTTTCTAGTCTAAAAACTCCTTATTCTTGATCTTTTCAGGGAGATATTTCTCAGAAATAAAACTAATTCCTCTTGCGCTTAAGGCTTGGATTTCTGCTTTGGCTCCGAAGTCTTTCATCATTTTGAATTGTCTCTGCCATTCTTTATTGTCTTTGAACCAGTCGTATTCGGAGATCTGTTTTAGTCTGGAAGTGTCTTGATCGTTTAATTTGATAAAATGTTTTTTTAATTCATAATTGTTTATATCGTCCGCGCTTATTCCTAAGTATTTAACGCCGGGGATGGTTAATTTTTCGCTCATATAAGCGAGACTAATGCTGCCGTATTTGACTACGGAATAAATGTAGAATCCCCATGGATCAAAATCCGTTAAAACATAAATAGGCAAATGGTGTTCTTCATACAGCCTTTGTAATAATCTTCTGATTCCTCTTGTTGTTTGTCCTTGAGAGCTCATGATCAAACAATTATTTTTATCCCAGAATTTATCCTCATGCAGTCTTTCCCAGACAGCTGCCTTTTCCATGTAGAGGATGTATTTGGCGCTGACTTTCTTGAAAGTTATGTTTTCGACTGTGCTTGGTATGGACCATCCTCCTGACCCGAGTTTGCTCCAGTCAATAGTATCTCCCTTGTCTTCAATAATTACTCTTCCTGCGACGCTTCCGTTTTTGTTGGCGGTCATGTTAAGTTGTTCTCTGCTCATGCCGGTGACAAGTTCGAGGTCTTCGATTGCTTTGTCGCTTTCATTTTGATCGTCTACGATGTTGAGGTTTGTTCCTGGGATGGTTCTTTTTGCTTGGTAGAACACGTCCCTTAGGCTGGCGTGTTTTTCTTCGGTTAAAAGATTTTTGCTGATGGATGCTACTTCTACTGTTTGTAAGAATTTTTTTGCGTGGCTGACGTTAAAAAAAGATCTTGAGGAGGTTTTTTTTCCCAACTTAAGGGTTCTGGTTTTCTTATCGTAAATAATGTTGTTTAAGCTCCTGAGGGGTAATTCTATTTCCGGGTTTTTTCCTTTTTTTACTTCATGAACGACTCTTCTTCCGAAATCTTTTAAGTATTCAATTGCTTTCTTACCGCTCATCTTCTACCTCCGAGAGCGTTTGTTGTTTTTCTCCGAATGCGATGTTTTCTCCTTTGATTTTGGTGTTTTCTGCTGCCTTGACCTCTGCTAGCAAATCCTTGAGTCCTTTTTTGAGGACCTTTTGGAGGTGTTCTTCGATGGTTGCCTTTTTGTCTCCTGTGAGGTTGCTAAGGCTGTGTGCTAATTCTGGAATGTACTTTTCAAATAAATCGACGCGTTCTTGTTGTTCCCGTGCTTTGACTGTCTTTCTGATGTAGGCTGATATTTTTCTGCCTGCTTCTTGTAATGCGAGTTTCATATCCTTGATGATTTCTGGATAGTGCGCAATTGCCTCTTTTGCTTCTGAAGTAAACGGTACCCAAACGCTGACCACATGGATAACAAGAACGACTGGTCCGATTGGGATGCTTTCTTTGCTTTGGCTGAGGTTGTAGTTTTTCCAAGAGGTGTCGATTATGCTTTCTGTTGTTGCGCATGCCCCTTGTTGGTAAAGCAGGGGAACTCTGTTCGCGAAGCGTATAATTCTAACTGGCTCTTCTTTTTCTAAACTCCCCCCATAGGCTGCGGCAACTTCAATGAGAAAAGGAATGCCCCTGTAGACTGAGGGCGTCCTGGTGACTGCGGTGTAGAATTCTGCATCAATTTCTTTCTTAAGGCCTTTGAGAAGTCCTTCCTCTCCGAGGGGGCTAAGACAATCCGTGGGTGGTGCAATAATTTTCGTGTTTTGAATTACGTTGTAAAGTGCCTCTGCTTCGTCTCGTGCAACAGTAGTTGGCCGTGCTCGTGGATTGATGGCTGCCTTTTTGCAGATGTCTTGCGCTAAGACTTGGCTGATTCTGCAGAAATCATGTTGTAAGAAGCCTGAGACTGTTCCTGAGGTCGTTGCTTGCATCATTCTGATAAGAACGCCGAGTTCTACCCCATAAGGATGTGGCTTGACTTCTTTCGCTTCTTTTGGAAGTTCACTGACCGCTCGAAGATAAGTGATGGTTTCTTTTTCTGGAGTTTTGTAGGTGATCTGTGTGTAGGGGTTGATGAGTGCAATTTCTCGTAAATACTCATCAACGCTTTGTTTTCCTTTTTGATATGCGCCTTGTAATTCTATTTCAATTCTTGTTCCGTGGTCTTTATTCCACTCGATGATTTTATCCTGTCTGACGATTGGTTCATTTTTCTGCGTATCGATATGTATTTCGTAGAAATGTGCTGGATGTTTTGGTCCGATTTTTGAGGTGATGTGCATACCTTTTCCAGTAGTGAGTTGGCCATAGAGTAATACTGCTGAAATACCAATACCTTGCTGCCCCATTGACTGGCGCATTCTGTGGAACTTGCTCCCATACAAAAGTTTTCCAAAAACTTTGGGGATTTGTTCTTTGAGAATTCCTGGTCCGTTGTCTTCGACAATAACTTTGAATCTGTCCTCTTTCAATTGCTGAAGTTCAACATAAATGTCTGGAAGGAATTTTGCGTCAAGTGTCGCGTCGATAGAATTATCAACAGCTTCTTTGACTGCCATTAAAAGCGCCTTTCTCGGGTTGTCAAAGCCGAGCAAGTGTCTGTTTTTTGCGAAGAATTCTGAGACGGAGATTTCTCGTTGTTGTTCCGCGAGTTCATGTGCCTTTGTTTTTTCTACCATCTTTTTTGTGTGCTTCTGAACAACTTGCTTATAAATGTTGCTGAGGTTTTTAATAATCGATTGCTAAAACCCCTAATTTTTGAAAGAATCAAAGTTTCATTCTAAGCTTTTTTCTTTGTTTTTCCAGCCAGGTATAAATGGTGGAGTGTCTGCTTCCGCTGAGCAGGCTTTCGAATGCGCGTCGTGCGAGTGCGACGTTTTCGTAGGTTCCAATAATAGAGATGGTTTTTCCGTAAATAACTGTATGTGTGCCTGTGAGCTCTTCGATGGTTTTGCGTGCTTTGCCTTCTGTGCCGATGGCTCTGGATCTGATTCTGATGAGTTTTTCTTTTGAGCTTCCAGAGTAGTCTTCGATGTTGATAGTCTCAAAGTGGTTTTCTTGGCCTAGGAGTTTCAAAGCGACTTCCGGATTAAAGCCTCTGCCGATAGCGTTGACGATGGTTTGTCCTATGAAGAGGTCGAGGCTGTCTTCTCCTTCGAGGGTAACGTCTCCCTCTTTGGAGTTGACGTGAAGGGTAATGCTGAGTGCTTCTTGGATGTTGCGTTTGACTGAGCCTCTTGTTCCTATTAAGATTGCGATTCTTTCTCTTGGTATTCTTGTCTCGTAGTTGAAGGTCATGGTTTAGTTAATTGAGTGAAGGTTTTCTCAAAGTCGCAGGTTATTCCGAGTTTTGTGAAGTAATGTTGGATGGTTTTTATGTCTCTTTCGAGGAGTTCGTGTGCTGCTTCTATTTTTGTGCCGTGGCTGAAGTCTATAAAGTAAGGCCTTTGGCTGTGGTTGAGGATGTTGAACTCGCTGAGGTCTCCATGGACCAAGCCTGCCTTGTAAAGCCTCTTCATATTCTCGATGGTTTCTTTGTGGAATTTTTGTGGATTTTTCGGCGGTGAGTCTTTGAGGCGTGGTGCTGCTCTTCCTTTGTCCCCGATGAGTTCCATGATGAGGATATTATCATAAACTATATGGGGCATTGGGGCGTTGACGCCTGCTTGTCTCGCGATGAGGAGATTTCTGTATTCGCGTTGCGCCCATGCGTAAATGACCTTTCTGCGTTGGTTGTGCAGCCCTTCAAACCTTGGGTCTGCCACGATGTAATGATACATTTTTTTGAAGTCGCAGTTGTTGACGCGATAGATTTTGACAACGACAAAGTCGTCTTTTTTCGTTGCGGTGAAGACGTTGCTTTCTTTTCCTACTGAGACCGGGCTCTTCATTTCATCGAGGTAGCCTTGGCTGCTGAGTTTAAAGAGGGTTCTCAAGGTTCTTTGGTCAAACACGCCTTCGTAGGTTTTGAATTTTTCCCTTGTTACCATAATTGTTCTAGTTGGGAAAACTTTATTAAATGTTTAGTCTTGCTAGGATGATGATTGTTGTTGACCTTGAGACGAGTGGGCTTGATCCTGAGGTCCATGGGATGTTGAGTATTGGCGCTGTTGAGTTTGAAAATCCTGAGAATATGTTTTATGGAGAGTGTGGATTGAGGGAGGGTGCTTTAATCAGCGAGGATGCGTTGAAAGTGAATGGGTTCACAAAAGAACAAATAAGAAATTGTGAAAAGTCGTGCGAGGGGTTATTAGGGGAATTTTTGTCTTGGGCGAGGGCAGTGAAGGAGAGGACGCTTGCGGGCCAGAATCTTGGAAGTTTTGATGTCCCCTTTCTGAGGAAGAATTGTGCGTTATTTAACATGCCTTGGATTTTTGGGTACAGATATGTGGATTCTCATTCGTTGGCTTTTGGCTATTTTAAGAGGATGAAGTTGGGAATTCCGATAAGGGATGATAGGAGTGATTTGAGCTTGGGGTTTCTTATAAGGCATTTTGGTTTGAAGGAGCGCGGGTTCCATAACGCGTTAGAGGACGCGAAGCTCACTGCTGAGATTATAAGAAAAGTGTTAGTTTAAAGTTCTTTGTATAGCCTATATTGATCTGGTCCTTTGAATCCTGCTTTTTCATAGGCTTTGATTGCGGCAGTGTTATAAGTATTTACGTGGAGAGTGCAGAGTTTTACCTTTTTGTTTCTTAAAAAGTCAAAAAGATGGCTGAGTAAAAGTTTTGAGTGTCCCTTTCCGCGATGTTTTTCTGAGATGAAAATACTTTGTAAGTATCCTATTTTTCCACAATTAGAAATATAGCCGCCGCGAGTAATAGTTTTTATGCATCCGAATAAAAAGCCAATAGGAATTCTATTGTTTTCAGCGAAGATGAAGATGCTGTCTTTTTGTTTGAGTTGTTTTAAGAAAGCTTTGTTGAGTCGAGTTTTATCAAGTTCATATTTGAATCCTTCAATCAATTCATGTTTGTTGTTGTATTCCCTGAACTCGCTCTCTAGCTTCCAGAATGCTTCAAAGTCATTTTTTCTTGCTGCTCTTACTTTTATCATTCGGTAATAAGATGGTTGTGGTTTAAATTATTTACTCTAGAATTCCTCGAACTCTTCAAGCTCTTTTAAGTGACCGTTTTTCTTGAGCCAGTCCACTTGAAGGGGTTTGTACTTGTAGATGACGTCTCCTTTTTGATCGCCGCCGAGTTCCCATGGTTCAATGAGGAGGATATCTCCTTCTCTGACCCAGAGCTTTTTTTTGAGTCTTCCTGGGACGCGGCAGATTCTGGTCTTTCCGTCGAGGCAGCGTACTCTCATTCTGCTTCCTCCGAGCCGTTGTTCTAAAACGCCGAGAGTTTCTCTTCCCCGTGGGAGTTTGATTCTGAAGATTTCTTGTTCTTCGTTTTGTGGTCTTCTTGAATAAGACATGTGAAGAAAAACAAAGGTATACTTATAAAAGTATCTTATTCTTTTTCTAACCTAAAAAGAACAGTAAGCCTGTAGAGGAGTTTGCTGGTGGTTCTGCTTCTGCTGTAGAGGCTTCGTGAATAGGTGGGTGTTCCTTTGAACCTTTTTCTGAGTTTTGGCCCGAGGGATTTGGCGAAGTCCTGTGAGCTGAGATAGTAGTCGATGCCTGTTTTGTGTTCGACTTCTTTGGAGATGAAAACGCCTGGTCTTTTGCTGAGTTCTTGCAAGAAGTAGTTTTTCACGTCTTCTCTTGCTGGTCTGAGTTGAAGGATCGCTTCGTAGTAGCCTGGATGTCTTTGAACGAGTTTCATAGATTGAAGATGAGGGTGTAAGGTATTCCCTGTATTTTAAGAAGGTGTTTGTTGGTGATGAGCCCTGCTTGGAGGCTAAGATTGATGGACTCTTGTCCGACGATGTTAGCGCTGGTTGCGTTGTTTAATGCTTCGAGGGCTTGTTCTGGGCTAACGTGTCCGCCGTTGTAGAAGTGTTCGCTGACTGCTAGTTTGAGGCCTTCTTCTTGGAAGGTTTTTCCTAGAACGTTGTCGTCACAGAGCGCGAGGATTTCCATTGTTCCCGTGTGGTGTTTTTTGAGGTGCATTTACAGGGAATTGGGGATTTGTTTTTGTGCTCCGCAGGCGGTGCACTTGAGGAAGGTGGAGTCTTCTTTTTTGATGATTTGGGTGTCTGGCTTTCCACAGGTAGAGCACAGGACGTAGGTGGTTGCGTATTGTTTGATTTTTTGGTTGATGAGGAGAGAACTGACTTTTCTTCCGAGGATGAGGCGCTGTCCTTCTGCTGCCCCTGGTGTTGCGAGTTCTTTGAGCAGGTACTTGAGGAAGTGTTGGATGTCTCTTCTGAAAGTGTCGACGATTTCTTTGAAGTTGGTGATGACTGTCTTATTTCCTTGGATAAACCCTTTCGCGTTTGGGATTTCAAAGCGTTGGGTTTTCACAAGGGTTTCTGGGAGTTGTTTGATTCCTTGCTCAAGCATATGTTCGTACGTGTCCATAATAAAAAGGATTTAAGGAAGTTATTTAAAGTTTGTGAAAAAGGATTTATGCAAAACTCCAAAATGGAATCTATCAAGAACATATAAATTAATGGAGAAACTATATTATCCACTCGCGTTTGGAAGATTCCCTACTCAAAATTTCGCGCAAAACTTAAAGAAGAATTACGTGCAGGGTCTCGCGCTTCTGTAGAGCTGTCCTTTGGCGTTGACGCAGGCGTATGCTGATCCGATTCCTGAGAGTGTGGGCACAGTAAAAGTTGCGCCTCCTTCAAGTCTGACTCCTGCTGTCGCTGCGAGGCTGAGTGGTGTTCCTGAGGGTGCGTAGACGCCGGGGGTGATGATTTTATTCACTGATAGCACCTGGGTGTCGAGTTGTCGCGGTCTGGCTGCTTCTGGGTTTCTGAAGATGATGCGTTCTTCAGGCGGATAATAAACTGAGGCGCCTGTGAGTGTTTCTGAGAGAAAGCTGGAAAGGAAAGCGAGGCCGAGAAGGATAAGGATGACAAGAACAAGATGTCTAGAGGGTTTAAAGTTCACGGGTTCACCTGCTTTTTGTTTTTCTTTGGAGAGGGAGCTATTTATACTTTTCTACAGGGTTGTTCGTAATTTTCCTGGGTGTATTTCGAAAACTTCTCCTTCTTTGATAAGGGTTTGGATGATTTTTTCTGCTTCTTCTCTGGGAATGCGGGTGTGGTTGATGACTGTTGGTTGATCTGCGCCGTTGTTGGTGTCTAATTGTTCGATAATATCAATAATTTTTTTGCGGAAGTTGAGGGGCTGCTCATTGACGACCTTTTCTTCTATGACAGAAAAGGTATCTTCTTGAGAGTGTGTTTCCTGGGAGATTGTTGCTTCTTTCAAAGGAGGTTGAGCGGGTAAAGGTTCTCCATAAATATTTTTGAGTTCGAGTGTTCTGTGTTTGGCCCAGAGGGGATTGTCGAGTTTTTTGACGATTTCTGGAACGACGTAGAAAGAGCCATTGTATTCCTTGATTTTTCCAAGAACAAGAACAAGATCTCCTACCTCAAAATGTTCGAGGAGGAAAACATCCTCTCTCCATGTTTTTACCGTGATTCTTCCCGAGCTGTCGTCAAGGGTGAGGCTGGCGTAAGTTTTGTCTTCTTTGATGTACTTTTCTACAACTGGCGCGAGGATGTTAACGCGTGATATTTTTTTGTCCCCTACCTCGAGGTAGTTTGGTTCCCATTCTCCAAGGGTCTTGGTGTACGTGCCGCTGAGTAAAGTAGAAATCCAAAGTTTGTAGGCTGTTTGTCGCTGGGGCTGGTTCATGTTAGATACGTTGGATGAATCCTTTTTTTGGTTCAAAGAGGTCTCCTGAGCGTTTGAGTTGTTCGAGGATTTCATACGCCTTGCTTTCTTCGATGCCTTTGAGGGCTGCTGCTGCGATAACTTCCTCTATTGGAATGGTTTTAATGCCTTTGCCTTCGAGGGTGTGGACGATTTCTTTGAGGGTGATGATTTTGTTTCGTGTGGATGCGGTGATGCCTGTGCTTATCCTGTCGATGTCGATTTGCCCCGTTTCCGGGTCGAAGCCTACTTCCATCAGGCAATTTTTTAAGAGAGTGATAGCTCTGAGTGCGTCTTCTTTCGTGACTTTGTTGTCCAGTCTTGTTTTTGCTGAGGCTTCGCTTAAGCGAATGAGTGCTTCAAGTTGTCGTGCTGAGATGGGAATGGGTTTGACGCCACTGTCGTCTGCCTTGCCTGAGTTTCTGAGGGTGACGTAGAAGTCTTTGATGAAAGTGATTGCTGCCTTGCTCATAAGAGGGCTGCAGTGTTGTTTCGCATAGGCGAGGTATTTTCTGAAGAATTCTTGTGAGATTTCTGCAGTGTAGGTTTCTTGTCGTTGTGATGTTTCGAGGACGTGGAGTGCTATCTTCTCATCTTTTTCTTTGTTTGGCAGGTCTCTGATGGGAAAGATGAGGTCAAATCTGTTGATGAGTGATGCTGGGAGGTTTATTTGTGTCGCGATGGGGGTGTAGGGGTCGAACCTTCCGAGTTTTGGATTTGCTGCTGCGAGCATGGTTGTCTGCGCGCTAAGGGTTGATTGGACGTTGGCTTTGGAGATGGTTACTGTGTTATGCAAGACTAGGCCTTCGCTGATAAATGCGCGCGTAGGTTCTATAGTAACATCATAGACCCACTTTATTTCTTCATTCTTTATTTTTTTAATTGATTTGATTTTGACAAAGCGAAGGTCGGAGTCTATAACTGAGGATAGTTCCTGTAATCTCTTTTTACAGGATTGTAGTTTTTCGTTTTTTAATGAGTGTAGAAGGGTAGAATAATGAGTGTCCTTCCTTTTTTCGAGGTTATAAATTGTAGCAGAAGAGCATGAGAGGGATTCGGCAAAGGTTTTAACAGGAAGATTCAATCTTCTTCTTATTAATTTTAAATCTAAAAGAGTTTCAACATAAGCTAGTCTTTTTCTGATGGATTGAAGATAAGAGCGGGCTTTAGTGATATGGACACTTTGGTTTTTTTTGATGTTTGAAAAGATTGCGCCATCAGACATCCTTAATTCTTTTAAAAGAGCATTAATGTGTTCTGGATAGGGATAAATATCTCGATCATTAAGCCTATTTTTGCTTCTTTTTGCAAAGTCTTGAATTCGTGAGACTCTGGAATCGTCAGGTTCAACGATTTTCCTTAAAAACAAATCATAACTTGCTGAAATGACAATTTTATAGTAATAGGTTCCATCACGATATTCTTTTGCAATATAGTTCCAAATTCCCTCCATAAGTAGTAAATCTGAATATCCACGAGCGAGATTGAAAGAGGAGGTGGAGTAGCCTGTTCGTTCACTATCGACAAAGCCGTCACCTTTAAATGCTGCTCTTAAAAATTCGAGTTTTTTGGAAGGGTCTAAAGAGCGGATAGGGTTTGGAATGATTTTTTTAGGTGCTTTTAAAGTCAAACCATAGAAATTTTTTTGGAAATAGAGGTATAAAGGAAGGGAAGCGCAATAGATTGTGTCTAGATCTTTAGTGGCTCTAGGGCGTGATTCCGCAGGGGCTGTATCATGATTGATGTAACATTGAAAAGTGGAGTTAAAGAGAGAATCCATATCGTAGATAAGAAGAGGATTCGTATTGGAAGCTCCGATCTCAGCAGAATGGTTCTTCGGATTGTAATAAGCGTGCCCTTCAGATGCAATATATCCTAAGAGTCGTGAAAAACGCTGGTCTATATGGGCAGGGAGGTGTATTTTCTTATGGATAGGTTTAAGGAGTATTTCGTGAAGAGGATATTCAGAGGATAGGCAAGGAAGCTTTCTTGGTGCGGGGATGAACATTCCTAAACTGAGCTTTTCTGCTGCGATTTCTTTGTAACTTTCATTGGTATAAACAAAGAAAGGGTGTTCTGGGGTTACTGTGACTTTTCTGCCGTTTGTGAATTCTACTTCGATGAAATGAGTGGGCGCTTTGTGCCTGCTGACTCTATTGATTTTTGTGGGATAAATTTTGTTAAAATTGGTAGTTAAAACTTCATACTTTTGAATAGGGACTATTTCGCAATCTTTTCCGTGGATAATGCGATCTTTATTCGAATCAAGAAGAGAATCTACGAAAGGTCCGATTTTTTGAGTTGTACCGTCGCTGAACATGATTTCGAAATTAGGGTGGTAACTTTGTTGTTCCAGCGCCTCGTGCAGTGCGTCTCTGTCTTCATCCGTCATTTTGTCGAGTTCATCAGTCACTAAAATTCCTTTATTTGCGAGGACGATTGCTCCTGCTTCGAGTGCCCATCCTCGTAAGAATTCATCTTTTACAACACTCGCGGTGAGGCCAGTTCCAGAAGAGCCTTTTCCTCCGACGTATCGTGCTTTGGGTGCTGTTTTGGAGATGAATTGGAGTAATGCAGATTTTCCAGAATTATGGCAAACAATTCCATTAGCGATAAATTTATGACTGAGTGGAACTTCAAAATCGTAGACATCCATAATGCCGCAAGGTTCGATAAATTTTATTTTTTCCCATCGTTGATATTTTTTTCTTCTTTGGGTTCTAAGATTTATAACATGAATGATATCATTAAGCTTGGTGATTTTCTTTTGAGAAATAAAACCGATATGCTTGACGAACAATGCCATATCATTAGCTCTTCGTATCCATAAATTGTCTTTATAGATACGTGAGTGAATTCCGAAATAGAGAAGAAGAAGTTGAACGTCATTGAGTAATTGAGGGCTGCTTGATTTTAATTGGATGGCTGTTCTTCCTCTCCCCTTTCCAAAACCACAACCACCAGCTTCAAAAAGCCATGCTAAGAAATGTGCGATAATTTCTTTAGGACTTTGAAATATTTCTTGAGGTACCCTTTTATGAGATAAAAAGGAAATGGCGCTGGCAACTTGTTTGCTGTTTATTTCAAGATGGTGAATTTTTTCTGTTGAAATTATTTGCCTGAGAGTGCCATTGGGATATTCCATTGTTTTAATCTGAGGGTTTTCATTTTTTAGGTAATAGCAAGGTTCGACATTGAAGCTGTTTTTCCAAAATAAAGTAAGAGGTTCGAGAAGGTCCGTTTCTTCGTCATTAATATCCCAAATTAAAGAATCCCCATTATTTTTAATATTTCCATCTCCAAGGATATATCCATACAAGGAGGCCAATGTGGTATCCACATATTGGGGAAGTGAAACTTCTTTTAATTTTTGGCTTTGAGGGGAAGTGAAATTTGTGGGTTGAAGTTTTTTAATTTTATTAGGAAGAGTGGGTATGACTCTTATTTTAGTGTCTAAAGGTAAGCGGTCTGCTCGTTCCCATCCTTTTCTGGTTAAAAAAGGTTGATTGTAAGTGCAAATGACTTCTTTTCCAGTTTCTGTAATGAGTTTGAGGACTGGTTGTTTTGGGTATTTATGAAAAACTGTCGCAAAATCATAGGGTTTATCATGTTGGTTCTTTCGGATTTTAGTAACAACTTCCTTAATAGGCTGCAAATGTTCTGTTCCTAAGTGTTGTATTTGATTCATGCCTTTATAGTATAAAGCGACTTGTGAATTTCCAGCGATGCATCCAGGATCGCCGATGAGCAAAACATGGATGTCTCCTCGTGTGACAGTTTGGTCTGCTTTTACTTTGCGTATGCCTCCGAAGAGTTGTAAGACTAAAGCTTCTTTGATTTTTTCGTGGCCGTAGATGCTTGGCGCGATGCTCCTTGCTAGCTTGTTAAACACGTTTGGATCTATTGCGAGGTCTTTGATCTTAGCTTCGTCTTCTAGAGTGAGTTTGATGTCTGAATAATCTTCTTGGACTGTTTCGACGTTGTTTCCTTCGATGATGAGGTCATAGCGTGTTGATTGTGCTCCCGTTTTGAGGGGAATAGGTACTTCCTTGATGATGCCGTAGATTCTGATCTTGGTTCCTGGAATGATTCTTCGTTCCATTCTTGGGTCTACGAGGTCTTCGCTGATGATGACGCTGACACGTTTTGGTTGTTCTGCTCCTTCGAGGTTTTCCGGTGATTCTTCGATTTTGATGTGTTGAATGTCAATGAGGTCTTTTTCCAAAAGTCTGAATTTTCCGCGCCAGCCGCAGGTGCATCGCGTTGGCTCCTTGAATTTGCTGTCTATTTGGAGGATTGTGAGGGTGTTGCTGCATCCTGCGCATTCAAACCTTGCTTTCGTGACTTGTGGCCTGACGTCTGAGGTTTGTCTGATGATACCTTCCAAGTGAATGAATTTTCCTAGGTGTTCGCTTCTGATGTCTGCTATTCTTAATTTTTGGCTTTGGGGAAGGGCTCTGAATCTTATTCTGAGTTTGTTTGTTGCTTCTTCTGGGAGGTCTATTTGGTCGAGGGCGTATTCTGCTGCTTTGAGAACGTCTTCTGGACGTTGGAGAAGATCTTCCGCGAGTTCGGGATCGTAGGCTGCGAGGTCGTTGAAGGTGAGGGTAAGGGATTTTTTTCCTTGTTGGATTGCTTCGTAAAGCTGGTTCTTGTATTGAGCTTCAATGAAGTCTTTGAGTTTTTCAATGTGCTCGTTCGCGTCCATGGTTTGTTCTTCCTGATTGTTTTGCTTGGGTTAAAATTGATTTTTGTTGTGGAACATAGAGGTTTGGATTCTTTTTAAGGTTGAGGGTGGTTTTTTCGGAGAATTTTCGGGTGAGTGATTTAGAGGGGGTGCTGTGATTGAAAAGTTTAAAAAGATCTTTTCTTAATAAGAAGAGGAAGTAAAAATGTGGTTGAAAGATTCTTTATTTCTTCAAGGCTAAGAGGTTTTTTACGAGTAAGTCTAACGCTTCTTTGAGTTTTTGTTCGCTTCTTGTTCCTGTGCACACGATTTTGCCATTGCTAAAGAGAAGGAAGGTTGCTCTTGTGCCGTTCAGCTTGTAGACAAGTCCTGGGAATTGTTCTGGCTCGTATTCTGTGTTTTCGAGTTCCATTGCTAAAGAATTGAGATTTAAATCCATGCCAATGCCACCGGACGCGACCATGTTTTGGACGGTCACGCGTGGTTGGATAGTGATGTGAATACCTATCTTCTCCACGTTCTTGATGATTTGTTTGATGCTTTCTCTGAGTTTTTGCATCGATCGTGCTCCGGTGCAGACAACGTTACCAGAACCGAAGATGAGAGCGGAAGTTTTGGGTTCTTTGATTCTCATCACTAATCCTGGGAATTGTTCTGGGTTGTATTCTGTGTTGGGAAGTTTTTCTGCGAGTTTGATGAGGGGAATGTCGTGCTGGAGGCTTGTGGATGCGACGATGTTAACGATCTTGAGTTCTTTCTTTACCATGGTTTAAAAATGGTGGGAAAAGTATTTAAATCTTGTTTAAAAAGAGAGCACGCTCTTTAATTACTTCAAAGTGAAAGTTTGCTGAGGTAGAGAGTGAAGGTGTTGTCGCGTAGTGTTGCGGCGATTGTTTTTTCAAAAGCCATTCGTGGTGCTCTCGTTCGGATAATGAGTTTTTTTGCCCCGACTTTTTTCTTGAGGGTTTTTATCCAGCTTCCAAGGTCATAGCGTGTTTGGATGTAAAGAGTGATCTTGTCTTTTTTTTGGAGGTTTGCTTCTTTTCTGAGTGATTGGATTCTTCTGATGAGTTCGCGGGTGTATCCTTCTTGTTCTAATGAGGGAGTGAGAGTGGTGTCAAGGAGGACAAGCCCATAATCAAAGGGTGTTTCGAGCCCTTGGACTAAGGCCTTTTCAGAGAGAAGAAAGTCAAGATCTTTGAGGTTGGTTTGGGTGAGGATGAGATCTTTGAGGGGAAGAACGATTTCTTTGAGGGAAGAGTGTTCGTTGTGGAAAGTGACAGTTGCCTTCTTGAGTGGCCAGCGGACGTTGATTTTTTGTTTGTCTCGTGCTGCGAGGATGCCTTGGATGATGCTTGTGCAAATAGAGAAGGAGTGTTCTAGGTCTAGATTGAAAAATTTCTTCTTTGGCTTTGGCCATGGTTGGAGATGGATGCTGTCTTTGTGATAGGTTTCTAAGTTTATTTTTTCAGTGGTAAAGGGCAAGAAGGGCGCGAGAAGGGTAACGGCGTCGAGATAAGTGTCGTACAATACTTTTTGGATTTTTCGTTCTTCTGCCTTGTCTCTGATGAGATGGATATAGGTTTTTGAGAGGTCAAAGAGGAAGAAGTTTTTGAGGGCTTCCATTGCTCGATGGTATTCGAGGTTGTCTAGTGCTTCTGTTACGTTTTTCTTGAGGTGTTCTCTTCTTGAGAGGATCCAGAGGCTTGGAAGATCCTTGCTGTATCCTTTGGAGGGGTTGGTGCAAAATTGTTGGATGTAAGTTGCAAGGTTTTGGATGATAATAAGGTATTTTTGGATATCTCTTGCTGGTCCGTAACCGAAGTTGAGGTTGGAATGTGGATTCTGGCTGCAGTATTGCCAGCGCATGACGTCTGCGCCCATTTTTTCTACTGCCTCGTTGAACCAGATGGCGTTGCCCTTGCTCTTGTGCATGGGTTGCCCGTGTTCGTCTCGTACTTCCTCGTATGCTAAAACTTTTTTGTAGGGTGCTCTTCCTTCAAGAACGACTGACATGAAGAGCTGGGCGTAAAACCAGAGTCTGACTTGCGCGCGCATTTCTATTTCAAGGTCTGCGGGAAACCATGCCTTCCAATAGTCTTTATCGTTGAAGTAACGAAGAGTGGAAAAGGGGACGATGCCTGCGTCGAGCCAGCAGTCTCCTATTTCTTTGATGCGTTCTACTTCTTTGCCGCATGCGCATGTGATCTTGATGGCGTCAATCCATGGTCTGTGGAGTTCTGGCAGGTTGTCGACTGCTGTTTTGTTGACAGCGTTTGTTCGTAATTCTTCCCGAGAGCCGATGACGGTTAAGGATCCGCAACCGCATTCATAAAACATGAGTGGCAGTCCCCAGTATCTTCTTCGTGAGATGTTCCAGTCTTCCATATTGTCCAGCCAGTCTTGCATGAGTTTTCCTACATGTTCAGGATACCATTCTACTTTTGCTGCTGCTCGTTTCATTTTTGGCCTGAGGTGTTGGCAGGAGAGAAACCAGGAAGAGTCAAGGCGGAAGACAAGTTCTTCTTTGCATCTCCAGCACACAGGGTAGCGGTGTGTATGCTCTTCTGTTTTGAAAAGTATCCCTCTTGCCTCGAGGTCTGTGATGATTGCTTTTTTAACGTCTCGAACGTTTTTTCCTGTGAGCCAGCCGTATCCTGTAGTGTAAGTCCCGTATTCGTCAAGTGCTGAGTCGAGAAGAGGAAGGTTTAGCTTTATTCCAAGATCGTAATCCACGTCTCCGCAGTTGGGGGCGAGGTGAACGATGCCTGTCCCGTCTTTTTCTCCGACGCCTTCGAAGGGAACAACCTTGGGAGTGATGCCGTGTTGTATGGCTAATGCTGGATAAAAGTTTTCATATTCTAGGCCAAGAAGATCTATTCCTTTGAGGTGGTTGAGGATGATCGCGTCTCCTCCAAGTTTGTGTGCTGTTGCTTCTGAGAGATAGTAGAGGTCGTTTCCTTGTTTTGCTTGGACGTAAGTAATGTCGGGATTGACTGCTGCTGCGATGTTGCTTGAGAGTGTCCATTCTGTGGTGGTCCAGATAAGCAAATACTCATTAGTTCGTCCTTTGATTTTTGCTTTAACGTAAACAGAGGTGTGTGTCAGATCTTCGTACCCTTCGTCGCTCATTTCGTGCTTTGAGCTGCTTGTGCCGCATCTGATGCACCAGGGCAGGATTCTTCTTCCTTTGTAGAGCCATCCGTGATCGTGGCAGACCTTGAGGAAGTGCCAAATCGCTTGGATGTTATCGTCGCTCATGGTGTAGTAGTCATTGCCCCAGTCCATCCATTGGCCGAGAAGTTGAGATTGTTCTGTTTGGATGTGGGAATATTTTTCTACGCGTTGTCTACAAGCCTTTGAAAAGTTATCTAACCCATAGTGTTCAATGTCTTTTTTTGAGTTAAAACCGAGGTCTTTTTCTGTTTCTACTTCTAACCAGAGGCCTTGGCAGTCAAAGCCGTTTTGGTAGCGTTGATGAAAGCCTTGCATGGATTTGTACCTCTGGTAAAGATCTTTGAGCGTTCTTCCCCAGGCATGGTGCACACCCATGGGGTTGTTTGCGGTGATTGGTCCGTCGAGGAAGGAGAAGGGCTTGTTGTCTTTGTTTCTGCCTTGGAGGGCCTTGAAAGTGTTGTTGGTTTTCCAGTAGTTGAGGATTTCTTGTTGTGTTTGAAAAGAGCTGTAGTTGGCCATGAGGTTCGCTTGGAGGGCTGTTTTTTAAAGGTTGTGGAGAAAATAGAGGCGAAGGGTGTGGTCAAAGAAAAACAAAGTTTTATAAATTGTGAGGATTGACACGGCTGCAACGCTGTCTTTAAGGCGGCGAAAGGAGTGAAGAAGATATGTATAGAGAAAGATATGGAGAAGAAAGGAGATTTACTGCGCCGGTGAAAGTTGGCGAAGAGTTAACAGTGACCATCGAGGCGGTGGGAGAGAAGGGAGACGGTATTGCGAAGGTAAAAGGATTCGTAATTTTCGTTCCAAATACAAAGCAGGGTGATCACCCGAAAATTAAAGTGACGCGCGTGTTGAAGAGTGTTGCTTTTGGAGAGGTGGTTGGTAGTGCTGAATCTTCTGAGGAAGAGACGGATAAGTCTTCTGAAGAGGAAAGCGTGGATTCTGAAGATGAGGAGATGAACGAGTCTTCTGAAGAGGAGCCTGCCGAGGAAGAGTCTTCTGAGTGAGACTCTTTCATTACTTTTCTTTTAGCTAAATCTTTATTAAGGATTTTTTCTTCTTGACGTGATGGCTTCGAGTTTGTGGATTGAGAAGTACCGTCCGAAGACGTTTGATCAGGTGAAGGGTCAGGAGGAGATTGTTAAAAGGGTGAGGGCGTTTGTTGCTTCCGGGAATATTCCGCATTTGATGTTTATTGGAAAATCAGGAGTTGGAAAAACGACGTTGGCGAATATCATCGCCCAAGAGTTGTTTGGGGAGGGCAAGAGTCAGAACTTTCTGGAGTTGAACAGTTCTGATGAGAGGGGCATTGATGTGATTAGGATGAAGGTGAAGGATTTTGCGAGGACGAAATCGTTGACTGAGGATACGATAAAAATAATTTTTCTTGACGAGTGTGACGCCTTGACAAGAGAGGCTCAGCAGGCCCTGAGAAGAACGATGGAGGCGTATGCGAATTCGTGTAGGTTTATCTTAAGTTGCAATTTTTCTAGTAAAATCATTGACCCTATAAAGTCTCGTTGTGCGATCTTCAAGTTTAAGCCGTTGCAGAAAGAGAGTTTGAAGGAGTTGGTGAAGGATATTGGGGAGGGTGAGGGGCTTACGATTGACGAGGAGACGATAAATATTCTGATTGATCATGCTGAGGGTGATGTGCGTCAATTGGAGAATGTGTTGCAGAGTTGTGCTATTCTTTCAAAAGAGATCAAACCTGAATCGATAAGGGAGATTGTTGCTGGTGCTGAGCCGAGGGGGCTGAGGGAAGCGTTGGAGGTTGCGATGGCTGGGGATTTTAATGCTGCTCGCTCGAAATTGATTGATACGATGATGAACAATGGCCTTTCTGGTGTTGATATGATAAAGCACATTCAAAAGGAGATCTGGTCCTTGGATCTGAAGGATGAGAAAAAACTGCAGCTAATTGAGAAATGTGGTGAGGTGGAGTTTAGGTTGGTGGAAGGCG
>DASRUL010000022.1:0-8545 GCA_035655455.1 Candidatus Nanoarchaeia archaeon
CAACTTCTAAGATTGGTGGTCACCTCTTTGATAAATCTCTAAAAATCATAAATCTATGAAATTTATTGGAAAAAAACCTTCAGAGAGTTTTTCAGAGCAGAACTACGGTTTTTAACAAAACACTAGGTTGAACTCAAAAAAGGAAGAAGACCTACTTTCTCCTGAGCCATGGCATTCCAAAGCTTTAAATATATGGGGCCTTTCCCATTTTTAGTTAAAAGAATAGTAAAGGTTCTTCCAAGGGCCACCGTGCTCATTCTTTTGATTTAACATTAAAAAAGTAAAAACAACAATGAAATTCGAACAAATACACTTACAGGCAGAACTTGTCCAAGAGTTACAAAAACAACACATCGAACACCTCACCCATGTCCAAGAACAAGCCCTTCCCATTCTTTTCACAGGAAGAGACCTCCTCGCCCAGTCAGAAACAGGCTCAGGAAAAACCCTCTGCTTCGCCCTGCCCATCATCGAGAAAACACAGCTAGGACACGGCATCCAAAGCCTCATCCTCGCGCCAACCAGAGAACTCGCAAAACAAACCACCCAAGAGTTCCAAAAATACTCCAAACACAAAAACCTGAGGACAATCTCTGTTTACGGAGGAACAAGCCTCAACAACCAAGTTCAACTCCTTAAGAAAGCAGACATCGTTGTAGGAACGCCGGGGAGAATACTTGATCTTCTGCGTCGACGACACTTGAACTTCACACCCTTAAAGTTCCTCGTCCTCGACGAAGCAGACAGAATGCTCGACATGGGCTTCATCAGGGACATCGAGGCGATCATCAAAGCAGTTCCCTTAACAAGACAAACCATGCTCTTCAGCGCAACCATTCCAGAACAAGTCAAACACCTAAGCAGAAAATTCCTCACCAACCCTTGCCACATCGCTGTCACACCCCAAAGAGAAAAAGAACCACTCACCCAATATTATTACACTCTTAGAAGAGACCAAAAAGTCTCCTATCTTGTTCATTCTCTCAACAAAGAACAACGAGACCTCGCCCTCATCTTCTGCAAAACCAAACACCTGACCAAGAGCCTCGCGCACCAACTTACGCAACAAGGGATACGAGCAGTAGCACTCAACGGAAACATGAGCCAGAACCAGCGAGAAAAAACAATCCTTGACTTCAAACAAGGAAAAATCAAAGTCCTCGTAGCAACAGATGTCGCAGCCAGAGGATTGCACATAGAAAACATAACTCATGTGTACAACTTCGAACTTCCCATGGACCTGGACTCCTACATCCATAGAGTAGGAAGAACAGCCCGAGCAGGCAAGGAAGGAAAATCTATCTCTATCGTCTCAGAACATGAATATGCTCTTCTTCAAAAAATCGTCAGCTTCTACAAGCAAAAAATCACAAAACTTGAAAAAGAAGAATTTCCTCAATTGAACATTCACCTCCAAAAGCCCTTCTCGCACACTTTCCCAAGAAGGTCTTTTCAACGAAGAGCCTTTCAGGCCAAATAATACAACACCCAACTCTTTTTCTTAAAACACCAAGGGAATAACATATTTAAACTCCTCTCTCCGATAACCTTCATGAAAAAAATATTTTTCCTCGCTTTCTTTCTCGTCGCATGCCAGCATTTATCTTCTGTTGAAATAGGCGACACTCGCGTCATCGTAGAAGTTGCGGACACTGAAGAGGAGAGGGCACAAGGGCTCATGCGCAGAACATCTCTTGAAGAAGACCATGGTATGCTCTTTCTCTATCCTGAAGAAAGAAACGTCGCCTTCTGGATGAAGAACACAAAAATACCTCTTGACTTGATCTTCATCGATTCAAATTTTAGCATTGTTGACATTCACACCGCACAGCCCTGCACTTCAGAAGCATGCGTTCCTTACAGCCCTGAAAAGAAGGCGCAGCACGTCCTTGAGGTTAACGCCGGGTTCGCGGAGAGGAACGCCCTTAAGACCGGCGATCGTGTGAGATTATTTTTATGAATCTTATTCTAGCAAGAGCAGCATAACCATTATCGCGATACCAAGCAAGAAGGCTGCCAACTGAAGGACTGATTGCTGAACACGCACCTCCTTTTGCAACTCAGGAATTAAATCAGAAGAGGCGATATACACAAAACTTCCAGCAGCAAACGGAAGCATCAACGGAATCAACTCCTCAACAGCCTTCCCAATTACCACCACTAACACAGCGCCCACCACAGAAGTCAACCCAAACAAAAAATTGTACCATAACGCCCTCGCCTTTGAAAGACCAGTATGCATCAAAATACCAAAATCACCAAGCTCCTGAGGAACCTCATGAAACACCACAGCCAACGTTGTCGCAAGACCAACAGGAACGCTCACCAAGTAGCTCGCGCCAATCACCACGCCATCAATAAAATTATGCACCCCGTCAGCAATCAAATTCATCCATCTTAATGGCTCATGCGCATGAAAGTGCGTATGATGACTATGATCTCTGCAATGCTCAATCGAGCCGTACATTACGTGACAATGACGCCAATGAATAATCTTCTCCACAATAAAAGAGACAATAATCCCCCCAATCACCAATAGGGAAACCTCCAAGCCAGCACCAAGCTCTTCCACAGCCCCAGGAATCAGATGAATAAACGCATCCCCTAACAAACTACCAACAGCAAACGCGACCAGGAACGGCAACGCCTTCTTTAAGTACTCATCTTTAATAAAAAAACTGAACAGGCCCACCATCGTGATCAGGCTGACACCAACGACACTCAGAAAAGCATACAACAACGCGGCCATTCCTTCCTTCTTAGAAGACCTCTATATAAGAATTGCTCCTTGAGAAAACTCACTTTATTTTTACCCTGTCAAAATACCCTTTCAACAGCTCAGCCGCCGCATCCCTCACTTCAAGATTCTCTTTTAATTCTGCATCACGCAATGTTTGAACCGCATGACCCTCTTTATACCTCACCCTGTCAGGATTCTTGTCACCGTCGCTGTCAATAATCTCTAACAAGCCACCCTCGCGACCGCGAGGATCATAATACCTTGACGCTCCACTTCTTTTATTATACCTGAATACCGGCCTCAAAGGCACTTCAGGATCCTTCATCTCAGCAGCGAAATCAGTCTCAGCAGCTACCACTTCAATCCTTGAACCACGTTCAGCAATATACTTGCTCATAGCAACCCCCAAGGCATATACCGCCGCAAGCCCAGCGCCAAGGGCTATGTATTTTATCCTCGTTAAGCCCCTTCTTTTGTCCTCTTCCTTTCGAGCTTGCTCCTTTTCCAACATTTCTCTCACTCCTTCGCTCGCGTTCTCAATCCTCCTCGCATATACCTCAACCCCTCTTAAAAGCCCTTCCAACTTTTTTGCTAATTCCAGCGTGCCATTTTGTGGTGGAACGATGTCGCCTCTTGTTTCATTAGCGGGACTATAATCTTCTTGATTTCCTTTCTTACTCGGATGGTGACTTATCACCACCGCACTCGTTGGTCTTGGTACAGCAACAAGGCTTGAGATTTCTCTCCTTTCTTTTGAAGGATCCTCCCCTCTTCTTGAAACTCCTAATTTAGGCGGGTAATTTTCTTCTTTTTTATGTGCCGGATCTTGACCCGCCAATTTCTCCATGGGAGGAACTCCAGAATTTGCCCCTTTCTTTGTTAAAAGAGTTGGATTACCACCACTTATGACCGCTGTAGGCTGAAACGGAGCATTAGCATTCCCTTGAACAATCTGCGGACTATATACTTGATTTCTCCGCCCAACATTCGCTTCTTCATCAGTCACTCTCCCGATAGTAGTGCTCTCTTCAGGCCCTTCCGGTTCTTCAATCGTCTCTTCAGCGCCAGTAAATTCCACCCCTCTTCCATCAGTAGTTTCCATATACCTCTCTATAAAATTGAGCGCATCAGTTGGGTATCGCTCAGGATTTTCAGAAATTTTATTTTTACAATAAATGAGGCCAGGCATTCTTGCCTCAGTAGGATGTCTTTCTAGCATCTTTGTCACTATCTCTCCTGCAGCTGCACTTTCAGTTAAACTTACATTTGCGCTATATTCTCTTATAAAATCTTCTAACTCTCCCCCACATCCCCCTTCTGACTTTTTTCCAGGACTTGATCTTCGTCTTTCATCCATCTTTCTTTTTCACCATCCAAATCCCAGTTACAACAAAATTTATAACCATTTCGAGCCCAGAATATTCATATCCTTACAAAAATAAAACAAAAAAAGGCAATCTTTCTTTTCCTTGAACTTATTACCGGCGATTCTTTCTAGGTTGGTTCTTAAAACAACTCTGACAGAACACCTTACGATTCGGATCAGGCTCAAACGGAACCTCAGTCTCAACGCCACACTCGGCGCAGACCGCTGGCCACTTCTTGCTCTCACCCATCTCAGGTTGACCTTTCATCACTTTCAGCTTCCTCCTATTTCTTCTTTACGGAACTCTTTGCAAAAGAGCTCGGTATAAACTTCTTCCAAAACAACACTATGCTTATATAAAGCTATGCTTTCACATTCTTCATGCTTATCGGTCTTTGTGGGAAACCCTCAGCAGGAAAATCCACCTTCTTCAAGGCAGCAACCCTCGCAGAAGCAGAAATAGCCAACTACCCCTTTACAACCATCAAACCAAATAGGGCAGTAGGATACGTTAAACTCCCTTGCGCAGACAAAGCATTCGCCACCCAATGCACTCCGAGAACAGGGTTTTGCATTAATCATCAACGCTTTGTTCCAGTAGAGCTCCTCGACGTCGCAGGCTTAATCGAGGGAAGCTATACCGGAGCAGGACTAGGCAATCAATTTCTTGACGACCTCAGGCAAGCAGACGTTCTTATCCACGTTCTTGACGTTTCAGGATCAGTCAACGAAAAAGGAGAACCAGTGCCACCCCTCACTTACGATCCTTTAAAAGACGTTGAGTTTTTAGAGCATGAGATCAACATGTGGTTCTACAGCATCCTCAAAAAAGGGTGGGACAAATTCATAAGAACAACAAAACAAGAGGGCGAAACATTCTTCAAAGCCATCGCGAAACAACTCTCAGGGGTCAACGTCACAGAAGACATAGCAAAAGAAGTTCTCAAAGAATTCAAAGAAACCATTCACACCTGGACAGAAGACGATATTAAACTCTTCGCCAGAAAAATCAGAGAAAAAACAAAACCCATCCTGATAGCAGCAAGCAAGATCGACGTTCCAGGCGCTGAAAAAAACCTACAACGACTCAAAGGCACCTACCCTTCCTATGTAATTGTGCCCTGCTCAGCGCTCGCAGAACTAGAATTAAGACAAAAAACGAAAGAAGGGGCACTCAATTACGTTCCAGGAGAAAGCACTTTCACCCTAAAAACAACCCTGGACGAAAAAGAACTAACTATCCTGGACTACATCAGAAAACAAGTCCTAGAACACTACCATACCACAGGCGTGCAGGATGTTTTGAACGCGGCAGTTTTTGACTTTTTGAAGTATATCGCCATCTTCCCGGGAGGCTTAAACAATCTCAAAGACTCAGAAGGAAGGATCCTGCCAGATTGTTATCTCATGAAAGAGGGAACAACTGCGTTAGATTTCGCCTACAAAATCCATACTGATTTAGGGCGAGGATTTGTCAGAGCAATCGACGTAAAAAAAAGACTTACCGTTGGAAAAGAACATCTCTTAAAGCATGGGGATGTTCTAGAAATCATCTCAACAGCGTAAACTCAGGAGGAACAATGGGTCAGGAGCAACAAAAACACTCTAGAAATTATAAAATCCTATCACCAAGAAAAATCAAACTCCAAGAAATATGCCTACTCATCAACCCGTTCGCTTCACCTAAATGCCTTCAAAATGCCACTCAGACATTCTTTAAGATAGAAGAGCGACAAGCATTCCTCCAACGCACGCCATAGCGCTCGCGAAACTGCTCCTCAAGGCGAAATCATCAGCCCTTTCTCAGAAAAAAGAAAAACCCACCCAACTTTAGAAAGCTTTATATAGAAGTTTTATCCTGACAAGAATCTAAGATAAAAAAACTCAAAAGAGGGTGACACTACTTGAAGAACACACGAACATTATTACCTTTTTTAACTATAACTTTGCTTTTATCATTATTGTTTATTTTTAATTTTCTTGTTCAAGCCCTTCCAGATGGACCTCAATTAGAGTACGTCATGGTTAACGGAACAGTAAACAACTTTACTAATCCAGCAAATCCTTTGCTTATTAACGCTACTCTGAACGGGACAGTTATTTTAAACATTACCTTTGTCGGTAATGATTCCGATCTTAATATCAGCAATATTACCATTTTCTTCCACAGCACTGAGGATCCAAGTCGTATTTTTAACGGTAATACCTCTATTAATAATATCACTAACGTCCCCCCGGGACACGTTTATATTGGAAATTATACCAATATCTCTATCAATACCAGACTCCTTCCAGACGGCAACTATAATCTTACGATTAATATCACGAACTCCAGCGGAAGTCCCAATCTAACAAACGCTGCAGGAAGAGGAACAACAGTGAACCTAACGATTACTAATATTACCATAGATAATTTTGCGCCAGCAATCACCTTTGTCTCATCAACGCCCGCAAACGACACCTACCAAAAACAAAATGACAGGATCTTAGTCAATGTAACCGTCAACGACACAACACCAATCAATGTCACTTTTACGTTTGCAAACAGCACAACAGTTAATCAGACAACCTATATTAACTACTGGATCAACCAAGGCGGAAACTCAACAGCACAGCGCCTCTTTGGGAGAAATATCTCTATTAACTTCTCTTTGGTAGGAGTGCAAGATTATGAGGAAAGGTGGACATACAACGTCACTGTCAATGACGCATTGTTACGAAGCAACACAAGCCTTACACGAACCTTGTATGTTGATGGCCTCGCTCCACGAGACTTCGTCATCACCTCATCAGGAGGCACTAGTATCAGAGAAAACACCGCAACAACGATGAAGTGCTCAGTCACTGACAATTATATCAGCACCTTGACCCTCAAACGTGGAACAACTCAGATATGTAGCTCGACTTCGACCTCTTGCGAAGGAAGCTTCACTCCTGTAACTGATGGATCATTCCTCTTCACTTGCACGGGTGTAGACAAGTCAGGAAACTCAGCAGAAGGCACGTTTACTCTTACTGTTACAGAATCTGGCGGTGTCAGTGGTGGAGCCGGTGGAGCCGGTGGCGGTGGAGCCGGTGGAGCATCTCGTTCTGTTATCCTTGGAACAGTCGCAGCAGGCGAATCAAGCACAGTTCGCGTCGCTGATAGCACTATCGGCGTCCATGAAGTCTCGTTCACCGCGAAGAACACGCTCTCGAGCGCACGCGTCGTTGTCACAGCACGAGCAGAAGACCAAGTCAGTGACAAACCACAAAATCCGGTCTACAAATACTTCGACGTGAACACGCAAAACTTCGATGATGGCGACGTCACCAGCGGAAGAATCACCTTTATGGCCAGTGAAAGCTGGCTCAGCCAACAAAACAAAAGACCAGAAGATGTTGTCCTCCTCAGACTCGAAGGAACCACATGGAAAGAATACTCCGCGCGACTTCTGGGCGTAGAGAAGGGCATTATGCGCTTCCAAAGCACAGTCCCGGGATTCAGCACCTTCGCCATCGCGCTCAAAGGAGTAGCGGCGCCAAAAGAAGTGCCGGTGCCAACAGTCACGCCGGAAGAAACAGTAGGAACACCAGAACCTGAAGTGAAGAAAGGAGCAGGAAGAACAGTCCTTGTCGTACTCCTCCTCTTAGTTATTATTGGAGCTGTTGTCTACCTTGTTGTGCAAAAGAAGAGGCAGCGTTAAACCCCTCTTTTTTCTTATTATTTTTTTATATAAAAAATTCTATCTTTGTTCTATCCCTTCTTTTAAAACCCATACTTTTTTTTCAAAGTTCTTCTCTTTTTTAAGCAATGATGGCATCACCTTTTTATGAAAAAACCTACAATACCCAGCAATCCAACACTTCCCACACTGCGGCGTCACAGGCTTGCACACATTCTGACCAAAACCCACAAACGTATTATTATATTCCCACCACAACTCTTTCGGAACAAGCTGCATCAACTCTTGCTCCGTCGCCTCAGGAGTCTTCGTTCTCACAAACCCAATCCTGTTCGCCGTACGATGCACGTGAACATCAGTAGGAATCGCGACATCCCTCAACCCATGACCATACACCAAGGTAATCCCCGCAGTCTTCCTTCCTACACCTTTTAATTCCAGGAGCCCACCCATCGTAGCTGGGACTTTACTTTTGTACTTTTCAATCAAAATTTTGTTAATTTCCTGAATCCTTCCCGCCTTCGTCCTGTAAAAACCCACTGGAAAAATAAGCTTCTCCACCTCCGAAAGTGAGAGTTGAAGCATTTTTCGCGGCGTATCAGCGACAGCAAACAACCTGTTCGAAGCCGCGATCGTCGTAGAGTCTCTCGTTCTCAAACTTAACAAGCAACTTATCAGCACCTTATACGGATCCTTCTGCCAGGAAACCATCGTCACTGAAGGAGTGGGATACTTTTTCATCTCCTTTGTCACTAGAGAAACTATTTCTGAAAC
>DASRUL010000023.1:0-14584 GCA_035655455.1 Candidatus Nanoarchaeia archaeon
TGAATAATTCTGAAGCTGTATCTGTAAGTTCGAAGTTGTTTTCTCTGAAGGTGGTGTTTTGTTCGTTCTCGCTGAAAGTGACGACCGGCCCAGATCCCTTGAAGGTGTTGTTGATGTATTGGTTGCCGAATCCGTTGTTTGCGACGAAGGTTGTTTCGAGCGCGGTGGTGCTGGCGCTGAGATAACTGTTCTTGAACGTGTTGTTGTTGCTGTTGGTCTGAAGGTTGATAGCTGATCCTCCTGCCGCAGCGTACAAGTGGAGGTTGTCAAAGGTGTTGTTGCCTGAGGTGAGCGACACAATCGCGTTGCCTCCTCCGCTTGTGTTGTTTGCGAAGATGGTGAGGTTTTCGAAAGTGTTGAATCCGACGACAAGATCTAAATAAAGTCCTCGTGTTCCAGTGTCTGCGTCGACAAAGATGGAAACGTTGTAGAACTTGTTGAAGCGTGAGAGCCCTTGGAGGGTAACTCCATCGCTATTTTTTGCGCGGTTGGTGAAGTTGCTGTTATTAACAGTGACGTTATTGCTGTCTGCGATAAGGAGGCTATCAATTGCTACTGTTTGTAAGACGGTAATGTTGTGAAGATAAATGTTGTTGCTCGTAAAGACGTTGAACGCTCCGCTATTGGAGGCGCCTTCTCCGAAGAGGTTAAAGACGCAGTTTTGGACAGTGACATTATTTCTGTTTGCGATCTTGAGCGCGTTGTCATCTACTGTTCCTCCGTCTCCTGTGATGGTGAGGCCAGCGCAGTCGAGGAGAACATTATTTGAGGTGATGTTCAATCCTACACCGGTGCAAGTTCCACTCACGACGCTGTCGCTTGCTGTCAAGGTTCTTGTGGCGTTAACGCTGTCTGCGCATGAGCAGGTGACAGTGTCTCCGCAGAAGCTGTTGACGCCTTGCGCTTCGAGGTTTTGAGAGGTTCCAGATGGGGAAAGGACGAGGAGGAGGATGAGAAGAAAGCCTGTAAGTGTAATAAAGTGAAGGAAGTAGTTTCTTGGTTGAATTATGATCACCTTTTTATTTTTTTAAGAGAACAATGATATAAAAAGGTTTGGATAAGACTGGCTCTGTCCTAAACCTTATTTTTGTTGAATGTTCACTTTGGAAAGATCCACTTTTTCTATAGGAAAACCAGGTTTGATGGAGGTGGAATGTAACTAGTGAAAAGGACTTAGGACAGAGTCGATAAGAAGTTTATATAGTTTGAAGTCTTTCATGGTGAATGGTGCCTGCGCAAAGGGATCCTCGCCTGATTGAGCGGGATGCGAAGCTGTTGTTTTCTCAGTCTGCGAAAGTAGAGATTGAGAGGGCGGGATTGAATTTTACTGGCAGTTCTCCTCCTGAGGTGTTTGTGGGTCGTTTTAATTACCCGCGCGTCTTTGCGGGTATTCTTGCTCCTACTGCTCATGAGGAACGTGCGAATATGTTGAGCGCTCCTGAGGAGTGGTTTAGCCGGCGTTTGAGTATTGACAGGATTTTGGGTGAGCGTGGCAGGATGGTGTATGGTCGTTTTGTTTCTGAGGTGAAAAGCCAGGCGCCAAGTAGGCTGACAAGGGTGATGCAGGAGGTTTCGATGGCTTCTCAGCAGTGTGATGTGGAGTTCTTCTTGAAAAAGAAGCCGAGACTTCAGCTGGAGACAAGCGCTCTTACAAACCCCGTGGCGAATCCTGCGCCGTTGGAGCGCGCGCGTTTGGCTGAAAACCCAAAGGTTGAGAGGCGTGTTGAGCAGCTTGTCGCTGATGAGCATGTGAAAGCGAGGGATGCTGTCTTGGAGTTGTATGATCGTGGTTTTTTTGTGAGTCAGATCATGAAGGTGTTGTCTGCTGGTCTTCTCGGGATAAAAAAACAGCGGACGCTTGTGCCAAGTAGATGGAGTGTGACTGCGGTTGATGATACAGTTTCGAAGAGTGTGCTTGAGGAAATTTATCATTATCCTGTTGTGGATCAGGTGTTGGTGTTTTCTGATGAGTACTTGGGAAATCATTATGAGTTTATTTTATTTCCTCAAGAATGGTCGTTTGAGGTGATCGAGACGAAGACTGGTGTTGCTGGATTGTCTCTGTTGTTTTGGCGGGATTATGAGAATGTTCAGGGAAGGAAGGGGTATGCTGAGAGTGTGACTGGCGCGTATTACGCGAATAGGCTCGCTGTCGTTGAGTATTTGCGAAAGGTAAAAAGGCAGGCTGGTGTCTTGGTCTTAAGGGAAGTTCGTCCTGAGTATTATGCCCCTCTTGGTGTGGGGATATTGCGTGAGGTTTCGAGGAATGCGTTTCGGAAGGAGCCTGAGGTGTTTGAGAGTGTGACTGACGCGTTGAAACACGTTCAGCGGAGGTTAAAGGTGCCTGTTGCTGAGTTTGCGTCGCGGAGTATGTTGCTGAGAGAGAGAAGAACGCAAACAAAATTGTCTAAGTTTTTTTGAAGTTATTTATAGTGCTCGCGCAGCCGTTGTTGATAGCTGTGCACCTTGAGCGCGAATCTTTGTGCGTCTTTTGTTTGTCTTCGTATTTGTCTAGTATTCCATCCGTAGTTTTTTCCAAGTTTTTCGTTGATAAGCCGGGGGGTGATATAGCTAAGAGTGTTGTGCCATGTTGGGGGGGTTTGTCCTGATGCTTCTGCTGCCTCGCAGACGACGCCTTCTCCAGTGTTGTAGGCTGTGATTGCCATCATCCATTGGTCTTTATATCTTGCTTTTTTCCCGCAGTTTTTTTGAATGTATGCTAGTTTTCGTGCGAGGATAGTTGCTCCTCCGTAGGTTGCGGGATAGGGCCTTGTTCTGTTGTCATAGGAAGGGATGGCTCTTCCTTGCTTATTTGTGAGGAGGACATAACACTTCTTATTTTTAGCGAGGGAGCATTCTTTTTTAAAGTTTTCCAAGTTTGGAACTTGAATGCCCTGCCCTGATGTTGTGGTAATTTGGAAGAGACCGAGAGCGCCAGTGTCGCTGCCTGCAGAAGGATCCCCGGCTGATTCAGTTGCTGCGATTGCGTTGAGCCATGAGGCAAGGACAGTATCGTTTCGCGCGACTGCGAGGTAGCGATCTTTCCACTGGAGGCTGTTTGTGATCGCGTTAGAGCTGAGCCTGATCGGTTCTTCTTCTGAAGAATATTCTTCTGGTGATAATTGGGGTTTTGTCTGGTGTTGGAGGGGGTATAATGCTCCTTGGATGCCGAGGCTGATGGCGAAGCTGATGAGGAGTGCGCGTTTTTTTGGAGTGTTCCACACATCTTTAATGCTGTCAAGAATCTCGTCAAGTCCCATTGAATGAGGATAAGAGAAATTCTTTTAAGGTTATCTCAAAGTGGTTGCAGTCCTGACTCCTGGGGTGTTTTCTTGTCTTGGACGCATTGGTTGACGTTTGCCTGGTCTTTCCAGGTGCAGGCCCCTTGGACGCAGCCGCAGGTTGCTTGTTGGTAGCAGGCGTATTCTGGCTTGTATTCGCAGGTTGTTATAATATCAGGCGCTTGTGTTTTTGTGGTGCAAAGTTGGGAGGAGCATCCTGCTTTCATGCAGTCGTTGTCAGTGGTGCATTGTCGTGGTTGCCTTTCTTCAGGGAGAAGCGTGCACGCTGTTAAAAAAAGAAGGAGGAAGGGAATGAGGTGTTTCATCTTGAGATTGTCTTGTTTTGAAAGAATAAAAGGTTTATCGTTTGAGCTGGACGTAGATGTTTCTTACAGCGAGATGGTTGACATGGAGAAAGTGGAAGGTTTTAACGAGTTGATTGATGAGAAATTGTTTGAGGAGCCCTGTTGTGAGGTATCTTCGTGAGCTGGTGACGACTGGCTCTTTAAGGAGGAAAAGGGCCGTGTGTTTTTTTATTCTTTTGCAGAGTTCGAGGTCTTCGAAGATGCTGATGTTAGGGTATCCTCTTACGTTATCGAAGAGGTCTTTTGTAATAAGAAGCCCATGATCCCCGAAGGCGATGCCTCTTCTTAGTCGGATGTTGTTTGCGTACCATGCGGCTGTTTTCAGGAACCAGTGGTCGTAGTCGAACATGATGAAGAACGCTGCTGCCTGTGTTTTTTTAGGAATTTTTTTTAGGGATTTTTTTGGGAGGATCGTGTCTGCATGGAGGAAGAGGAGCGTGTCTCCTGTTGCTCTTGCCGCGCCCGCGTTCATGAGCGTAGATCTCCAGGATTTTTCTTTGATTGTTAAGACGTGTGCGTATTTTTTTGAGATTTCTGCTGTGTTATCCTTGCTGTTTCCGTTGACGACGATAATTTCGTAAGGGCGTTCTTCCTTGATTCTTTTCAGGGTTGTTGGAAGGTTTTGCCCTTCGTTGACTGCGGGAATGATGACAGAAATCTTCACGGGCTTAATTTTTCAAGTGGATGTTATTTAAGGCTAATCTTTAATTTGGATGTTATTTAAGGCTAATCTTTAATTCTTCTCGGGGGAAGACTTTTAAATATTCGTGATCGAAGAGAGTGATGGAAAGAAAGGCCGTGGTGAAGTTTGCGCTTCTTCTTGCGTTGATGGCATTTTTTGTGTATATGCTTAGGTTTTCTGATGTTGCTTCGCGTATTTCTCCAGGAGCGATTAGGGAAGTCGTTTTGAGTTTTGGTTTTTTTGGGTATGGTGTGTTTATTCTGGGGTATGGTGTTGCTACCATGCTTGCTGTTCCGGGAACGCTGTTGTCGTTTTCTGGTGCGATTTTGTTTGGCACAGCTCTTGGTACTGTCATGAATGTTCTTGGTGCGACGTTAGGTGAGACGCTGGCTTTTTTCGCTGCGAAGTTTTTAGGAAGGGATTTCGTGCAGGGATTTTTAGAGGGTCGTTTAGATAGATTTCAGTCGATGGTTGAGAAAAATGGGTTTACGGTGATGTTGTTGTTGCGTCTTGTTCCGATTTTTCCATTTGTAGTTGTTAATTATGCGGCAGGTCTTTCAAAAATAAGGTTTAGGGATTATTTTTTTGCGAGCATGATTGGAATTATTCCTGGAACGTTTGTGTATACGTATTTATTTGCAACGTTGGGTGAGAGGGTGCTTACTTCCGGTTTTGAGATGAAGGATCTGTTGACGGTGGATGTGCTTGCGCCGGTAATGTTGTTTGTGCTGTTGTTAGTAAGTACCCTAATTTATAAAAAGAAGTTGGAGAAGAAGCATGGGCATAAAGTATGATCTTGTTGTAATAGGAGGAGGTTCTGGAGGATTGTCTGCTGCAGCGGGAGCTGCGCGTTTTGGTGCAAAGGTTGCGCTGGTTGAAAAGCATAAGCTCGGCGGCGAGTGTTTGTGGACTGGTTGTGTTCCGAGCAAGGCGCTGATTAAGAGTGCGAAAGTTGCGCATCTTATTAATAATGCTGAGGCTTTTGGTCTTGAGAAGCAAAAGGTTGTGGTGAAGCTTGAGAAAGTGATGGCTCATGTCGAGAATGTTATTAAGAAAATTGAGCCTCATGACAGCCCTGGGCGTTTTAAGAGTCTCGGTGTTGACGTGTTTTTTGGCAGTCCTTCGTTTAAGGATAAAAACACCTTGATGGTAAATGGTCAGGAGTTGAGGGCGAAGAGTTTTATTATTGCTACTGGTTCTCAGCCGTTTAGGCTTCCTGTTCCCGGATTAGAGGAGGTGGGGTATTTAACGAATGAAACTTTGTTTGAGAAGAGGGCGTTGCCGAAAACGTTGTTAGTGATTGGTGGTGGTCCTATTGGGGTGGAGATGGCGCAGGCCTTTAGGCGTTTAGGGTCTGAGGTTGTTATTTTTGAGCGTGGCTCTCATCTTCTTGGAAAGGAGGATGCTGATGTCGCTCTTGTTCTTGAGGGAGTGTTTGAGCGTGAGGGGATAAAAATTTTGAAGGATCTCGAGCTTGTGAAGGTGGAGAAGAAAGAAAGGAAAAAGATTGTTCATATAACTCAGAAAGGTAAAAAAATGAGTGTTGGTGGTGATGAGATTCTTCTTGCTGTTGGAAGAACGCCGAACGTTGAGGGGTTGAATCTTGACGTGATTGGCGTGAAGTATGATAAGCGAAAGATTTTTGTGAATGATCGTTTGCAAACGTCTGTGTCGAATATTTATGCTGTTGGCGATGTCAAAGGAAAGTTTTTGTTTACGCACATGGCTGGCTACGAGGCTGGTGTCGCGTTGACGAACATCCTGTTTAAGCTCCCCGTGAAAGCAGATTACGGTGTTGTTCCATGGACGACGTTTACTGATCCTGAGATTGCTCGTGTTGGTTTTTCTGAGCAAGAGTTGAAGGAGCGGAACGTTTCTTGTTCTGTGTTGAAGTATCCGTTGGAGGATGTTGACAGGGCGCAGACTGATATGGAGGCGGTTGGTTTTGTGAAGCTACTTGTTGATAAGAGTGCGAGGATTCTTGGCGCTCACATTGTGGGTGCGAATGCTGGTGAGATGCTTCCTGAGTTTGTGTTGGCGATGAAGAAGAAGTTGAAGGTGACTGATATTTTCAGGACGATTCATGTGTATCCTACGTTGGGAATGGCGAATCAGCTTGTTGCTGGGAAGTTTTATGAAAAGAAATTGACTGAACGGGTGAAGAGGCTGTTGCAGGTTGTTTTTGGTTTTGGGTCGAAGTGAATCTCCTGTTGTATTAAAGGATCATTTAAAATTCCTAAATTCTCAACCTTTAGGTACTATTTTTATGCAAAATAAAAGATTATTAAATTCTTCTATAATAAAGGTTCTTAATTTTTAATAATTAATGGTCTTTAAAAAACATTTAAATTGAGAATTAGCCTGTTTTGAGAAATAAAAATATAAAAACTTAGGTATTCTACTATAATTTATTCCATTCGACTTAATAATTCTCACCTGTTGTTGCGGCAAAGAGGAATAAGCAAAGATTTAAAAGTTATAACCTAACTATTATTAATGTGCTAAACACAAAACAATTATCTCATTCTTTTGTAGTTAAAGGTAAACGGTTTGATATACTTAAAGATATTAATATTACTGCTAAAAAAGGAGAATTTGTTTGTATTTTAGGTCCAAGCGGCTGCGGAAAAACAATTTTATTATATTTAATTGCTGGATTCTTAGAACCTACTTCTGGGAATATTGCCTTAGATAATAAGCGAATAACGAAACCAGGCCAAGATAGAACAATGATTTTTCAAGATTATGTTTTATTTCCATGGAAGACTGTTTACGAAAACATCATATACGCCTTAGATAATTCAAATGTAAGCATGGAAGAGAAAGATAAATTAGTAAGACATTATTTGAGATTAATAGATTTGGAATATTTCAAGGATTGGTATCCTTGCAAACTTTCTGGAGGTATGCAACAAAGAGTTGCTATTGCCCGGGCATTAATTGTTAATCCTGAAGTTTTATTAATGGATGAACCATTTTCTGCATTAGACGCTCAATATAGAAGATTTTTAAGAAATGCGTTAGAAAAAGTTTATTTAGAAACAAAGAAAACAATAGTCTTTGTAACACATAGCATTAATGAATCAATATATTTGGCAGATAAAATATACTTGCTATCTGCAAGACCAGCAACAATTAAAAAGGTTTATAATGTAAATCTTCCAAGACCGAGAACGAGCGATAATCCAAGATTTATAAAATTAAGCAAAGAAATAGAAAATGATTTGGCAAAAGAATTTGATAAAGTAATAAATGACCCTTCAATGGAAGAATCATTTGTAAAGATATTAAAATTAAGTGGGGGGAGGGGAATATTATGAAAAAGAGAATTTTTGTTGTTATAAGTGTTATGGTTTTATTTGTGTTAACATTGGCAATTTTTAAAATAGTAACACAAAAAGAGGATGCAATTTTGAATGTAGGGTATAGTATAGAAAGTTTAGATCATGCGCCAATTATGATTATAGCCGATATAAATCTTTCTGATAAATATGGGATTAAAGTAAACCTTATTCCTTTAAAAGGTGGTAAAGAAGTGCGCGAGGCATTAGCTTTGGGTAAAATAGATTTTGGTTTGGGCGGGGTAGGACATTTTTTAATACCCATAGCAAAAGGTGCACCTGTAAAAATAATAAGCTTTTTAACAGAATCACCTACACAGATATTTGTCAGACCTGATAAAACAGTTACTAAATTTTCTGATATTAGCGGTAAAAATGTTGCTTCCCGTATAGGTGGTAGTTCTAACTTGATTTTTAGATTTATTTTGAAGAAAGAGGGTATAGATACAAACACAATTAATTTTTTAGATATAGATAAAACTATTACTCCAATTGCATTAATGAATAAAAAGATTGTTGATCTAGCCCTAGCTGGTGATGGAGAAGAACCTTTATATTATAAAGCTGGCGCAGTACTTTTTGAAGATTGGGTGAATAAAGGTTATGCAAACGAGCCATTTCCTAAATCTGTTATTGCAGTTAATACTGATTTTTCTGAAAAGAACGTAGACGATGTGAGTAATTTTATTTTGGCAATTATTGATGCTGAAAAATACATTAAAGAACATCCAAATGATGCTGCGGAAATTATTGCCAAGCATATAAAGAAGGGTAGTGCTGGCGCAGTAGATTATTCTCCGGAAGATATAATTAATTCTTGGAGAGTAACAAAATATGTCCTTTGGAAAGATCCCAATGTTTTAGTAGAATTTTCAAAACTCTCAAAAGAGTTAGGCAATACGCCAAAAGAACTAAGCAAAGAACAAATATTTGATTTACGTTTTGAGGAGGTTTTAAAAAATGGACAAGCAGAGATTTATCAATCCAACAATTAAAAAAATATTATTAGGATCAATTCCATTTTTATTAATACTTTTAGTCTGGGCATTATACCCTCTCTTTAATTCTGATATTGACTGGCTAATACCCTCCCCATTAAGTACAGCATCAACATTTCTTAATTTAGTGCAAGATGGAACAATAGTGAATTTAGTATTAATCAGCTTATTAAACTTGATACCTCCTTTTATTTTTGCATTATTTTTTGCGATTATATTTGGGGCTTTGATGGGAATAAGTAGGATAATAGATAAAATATTTTATCCTCTTTTATCAGTGATATATCCTGTACCATCATTAGCATGGATTCCATTTGTGATTTTACTTTTTGGATTTACCAGAGAAACAATATGGTTTGTAATATTTATTTCAAGTTTTTTGAAAATTGTATATACTGTCCGAGGCGGAGTTAAAAACGTCAACCTTCAATATGTATTAGTTGCAAGGAATTTGGGATTTAGCAAATCTAAAATAATTTTGGAGGTAGTTCTTCCCTCTGCATTCCCGCAAATTATTACTGGAATTAGAATAGGATTTGGTTCTGCATGGCGCTCTTTAATTGGTGCAGAGATGTTAGTAGTAACTTTGGGTGGATTAGGCAAATTTATCTGGATGGCACAATGGTATTTTGATTTTGATAAAGTAATTGCAGGCATTATGATAATTGCAATAATAAGCATATGCGCAGAAAAAGTGATATTTAGAAGGATAGAAAAACATACACTCATTAAATGGGGGGTAGTTCATGAAGATTTTGGAATATAATGCTATAAAGTACACCGATTTTCTCTTCAGAAAATTATGAAAGTTTTATCTATCGCGATTCTGAATTCTTTGTTTAGACCAACGTTAAAAAAAAGGTAGGTCTTAAGCTACTAAAATTGACAAAAGATTATCTGAGAAAAGGGGTTGCACCAACCAAAAAGGAAAAGCTTTATAAAAAAAGCGGTCTTCCTGTTTGAAAGAAAAAAGAATGGAAGAATATGATGTAATTATTGTTGGTGGCGGCTGCGCTGGCTTGGCTGCTGCGATGTATTCTGGAAGGTTTGGGTTGAAGACGTTGGTGTTGGCTGAGGTTCCTGGGGGCACGATTATTTTGACTGATGTTGTGGAAAATTATCCCGGCTTTAAGCGTTTGACTGGGTTGGAGTTGGCGCAGAAGTTGCAGGAGCATGCTGAGGAGTATCCTTCTGTGAAGATTAAGAATGAGCGTGTTATGGACTTGAAGAAAAGGGAGAAAGTGTTTGAGCTGAAGACTGATGAGAGTTCTTATCTTGGGAAGACAGTGATTTACGCGACTGGGACGAAGTGGAAAAAGCTTGGTGTTCCTGGTGAGGAGGCATTTACGAATAAGGGTGTGCATTATTGCGCCTTATGCGACGGCGCCTTCTATAAAGACAAAGTGGTGGCAGTTGTTGGTGGTGGCGATTCTGCTGCGAAGGAAGCGTTGTTGTTGACGCAGTGGGCGTCGAAAGTGTATATTATTTATCGCGGGGAGGAGATTCATCCTGAGCCGATTAATTATGGGCGCGTGAAGAAGAATAAGAAGATTGAGATTATTCGCAAGGCGAATATTATTGAGATTAAAGGGGATCAGAAAGTGAGCAGGGTGGTTCTTGACAGGGAATATAAGAATAATAAAGAGTTGAAGTTGGATGCTGTGTTTGTGGAGATTGGGCATAGTGCGCTTTCTGAGTTGGCGCAGAAGGTTGGCGTAAAAGTGAATAAGAAAGGTGAGATCATTATTGATCGTTTAGCCAGAACAAATGTCGAGGGGTTTTATGCTGCTGGTGATGTTGCGGATTTGGAGTTTAAGCAGGCGATTACTGGTGTGGGCGAGGCTGTTGCCGCGTCGTATTCTGCGTATAAGTATCTTACTGGCGAAGAATTATGATTAAGATAATCTTGTAAGATAGATCTTTCTTAAGCGAAATCTTTTAAAGATGCGCGATGATCTTTTTTCCCATCAGCGTGCACCTCGTTTTGTCTCTTTTTTCTGAACTTTAAGATCTTTTCTCAGTGTCCACTTTTAGGGGTGCACTCCACCGATTATTTAAGATTTTTAAAATCTCACTCGTATTCAGAACTGTAACTTTGTTTTGTCTTTTCAATTTCTTATCGTCAGACCATAAAATACTACTTTCAAAAGCTAATGCACATGCAATAAACATCACGTCTTCAGGAGAATGGTCTTTAACTAGTTCCCACGCTTCATTTCTATAAGGAAGAATTTGCTCATTGGGAATAATTCTTACACAATTTAATAAAAGTCTTAAAATTTCTTCAAAGTCATCTTCAGTAAGTTTAGGCTTTGGTGCCAAATCGTGTTTATATCTTCTTATAGCATCTAGAACTACTTCCGGCATCACTAAAATTGTATTTAGTTGATAAATCATGCTTCTTACTGTAGAATTTTTAATTAGGGCAGCAAAGAGAATGTTAGAATCTAAGACAATGATCATAGTTGCATAAACTTCTTTGTAGCCTCTTGCTTAATTTTCTTTCCAAAATCTTCTACGTCTTTCTGAGTCAATTTACTTTTAGAAGCTAACTTTTCTAACATTTCTAAGTCTTTTAATTTGTTTTCAATTGCTTTTCTTGCTATTTCTGTCCACTTTATTTCAGAAAAATGCTTCATTTTGCTATGAATTTCTTCTGGCAATGCTAAGGTCATGTTTACCATTATTTTTCCTCCAAACTTCTTTAACTTAAATAAGGTAAATAAGTATATAAATCTTCCTAATGCTCGTCTCAAAAAAATTATTACTGCTAGCAACATTCATCCTAGTCCTAGCTCTCCTAACCACAAATCAAGTCCATGCAACCAGTCATACAAATTCTACAGTGTCTTGTGGATTGACTGATTTGGGTGATTGTTTGCCTCAGAAGATAGCTGAATACTCATTAGCTTTTTTGAATGCTCCTTTGCAGCCAATGTTAACCTTTATTCAAAGCTTAATGATAGAGTCAGTTAATATTCAGATTTTTGAGAGGATGCATGCGATTATGAAGTATATTTTGAGTTTCTTTTATGGATTTCGCTAAAGAGACAACTATTTTAAACGATGAGAATAGCGGGTTTTCCAGGCATTGCTTGGCTTGCTTTTTTTTCTGTGCTTTCTTCTGCTTTTAGGATCGTAATTTCTGTTTCGAATGCCGCTTTGAGGTAGGAGAGGTTTTCTCTGAGGATGCGTTCTTCCATCTCTTCGTCGAGAACGACTGAAGGGAGTTTTTCCGGGTTTTTGATCAGCGTTGACGCAAGGCTTGCTGTTTCTTTTTCGTGTCCCGGGATGATGCATGTCTTGATGAGTTCTGTTTGGTTTCTTGTTTTCTCAAGGTTTTTTTTGAGAGTCTTGATAAAGGTGTATTTCCACGGCGCTGACACGAAGAGGGTGATTTTTTCTGGTTGTTCTATCTTGCTAAGGTTGAGCACCGAGGTGATATCTTCAACAGCGGTGGTGATGAACTCTTCAGTGTAGTTGAGCTCTTGATTGATCTTGGTTTCTTCTGGTGTTGGCCATGCTTCTGTGCTGATGAAGGTGTCTTTTCCGAGCTTGTTCCAGAGTTCTTCGCAGAGGTGGGGCGCGAATGGAGCGAGGAGTGACAATTGTGTTTCGATCGCTTTTTGTAGAGTTTTTTTATGGGGATTGTTCTTTGTTCTCTTGAGGTAGTGTTTGAGCACGTTCTGAAAGGTGAAAAATCCATGTTGGAGTGCTGTTCTGAAGAGGGTTTGTTCCATTGCCGTGGTTGTTTCCTTGATAAGGGTGTGAATCTGCGCTTCGAGCCATAAATCGATGGTGCGTTGTTCTTCTGGTCCTTTGAAGGCGTACCATTCTTCGACGAAGGAGGAAAATTGGTTGAGCCTTGTGGTGACTGCTTCTATGGTTTCATAGTCCCAGTTTGCGTCGTCGAGGCCTTCTCCTCCTGTCATTCTCGTGATTCTTGCGGGATCTGCGCCGAGTTTTAAGGCGTCTCGTAAGAGGAGGAAGTTCCCTAAGGATTTTGCCATTTTTTGTCCGTTGACGGTGCCCCATCCGTTGACGCTGATGCCTCGTGGCCAGTATTTTTCTGGAAAGAGCGCGACATGGTTGAATAGGTAGAAGGTGAGGTGGTTTTGGACCAGGTCTTTTCCAGAATTTCTAAGATCTACGGGATACCAGTATTCGAATTCGTCGCGCATCGCGTCGATGTTTGGGACCGTTGGTTTTTTTCCGCGGGAAAGAAACACGTAATCAAAGAGGTTGTCGTTGACGTCTTCGAGTGGTACATCTTTGATCCAGTGGCTGATGGTGTAGTAGGCCATGTAAAGGGTGGAGTCTGATAGAGATTCGATGAGCCACTTGGCGTCCCAGGGAAGTCTTGTTCCTGTGCCTTCTTCTCTGGTGCATGCCCAGGGCTTTAGCCAGTCAATGGTGTGTTCGAATTGTTGGCGGACTTTTTCCGGATACAGGGTGAGGCGTTTGAGCGCTTCATGCGCTTGTTTTTTCCAGTGGTGGTTTCCGTAATCGATGAACCATTGGTCTGTGACGATTTTGACCGTTCCGGCGGTGAGGCATCTGCAGATGACTCTTCCCGTGAGGTCGTAAAAAGTTTCTGCGTGTCCTTGGCTGGTGAGTTCTTGGATGATGAGGTCGCGTGCTCGTTCTACTGGCATGTTTGCGTACTTGCCGCAGTGATTGTTCATGATGCCGAGGTAGTAGCCTTTTTTGTAGACGATATGTTTTGCTTCTTCGAGTTTTTCCCGGTCGTGTTGGTTTCTGACGCCGAGGATTTTGCAGACGTGTTCTGCTGGGAGTTCCCCGAGGTCTTGGGAGGTGATGATAGGAACGGGTTTTAGCTCGAGGATTTCTTTGTAGTCAAGGGTGTATTTTTTTGCCAAGCTGTCGTCTTTTTGCAGATCGTAGAGCCCTATCCAGTCGTCTGGAGCGTCTGAGGGCACCGAGGTGACGATGCCTGTTCCTTTGTCTGGGTCGCAGAAGCTTGACGGTAAGATGAGGAGTTGTTTGTTGATGAAGGGTGCGATGGCGTATTTTCCTAAGAGGCTTGTTCCTGGGAGGGTTGTGAGGATATTTATGTTTCGTTCTTGTTCCTTGAGTTTGAGCGCTGCTGCTTCTGAGAGGATCCAGGTTTCGTTGTTGACGCCTGCTTTGACATAGGTAACATCGGGATTAACCCAGAGGTTGGTTTGTCCGAAGATGGTTTCTGGTCTTAAAGTGGCTGCTACTAAATAGTCTGGTCCTGTTTTGAATTTGAGGAGGGTGAATTCTTGGGTTGTTTCTCCTTCCCCTTCGATTCTAGAATGATCTTGCAGTGGCGTGTTATCCTTGGGGCACCATACGACTGGAAATTTTCCTTGGATGATGTATCCTAATTCTTTCAATCTTCTGAATTGCCATTGGATGAACTTGTCATAGTAAGGGTTGATGTTGGTGGTGATGAATTCCCTTCTGAAGTCGATGCTCATGCCTGCTTCTTGGAAGTCTTTTTTCCATTCTCTTGGGAAGAATTCTATCCAATGGGTTGGTTCTGAGAATTTTTTTGTTTCTTCTTCTGTGAAGCCCATGTCTTTCATGATCTGGAGTTGTTTTGGTTCTTGTTCTTTGATTCTTTGTGCCGCCGCGAGGATGGGGCTTCCCGTGCAGTGCCATGCTTGGGGGAATAATACGTTAAAGCCGCGCATGCGTTTGTATCGCGCTAAAATCTCTACGCGCATTGCTGAGTAAAAATGTCCAATGTGGCTGTACCCATTCATGTAGGGGTAGGGAAAAGTCACAAAGAATTTTGGTTTGGTTTGGTCAACTTCTGCCTCGAAGAGTCTCGCTTCCTGCCAGTTTTTCTGCCATTTTTTTTCTACGGCTTTGAAATCAATCATAGAGAGGAATGACAAGAATGCTGGCTTATAAATCTTGTTTTTAG
>DASRUL010000024.1:0-11651 GCA_035655455.1 Candidatus Nanoarchaeia archaeon
TTTCTAATAATTGTTTCAGTAAGAGGCTCAAATCCTGCTTTAGTATATTTTACCTCAGCTTTCCAATAAATGAACAAGGACGAGCATCGAAGATGCGAAGAGTTATGACGGACTGAGCGAAGCGAAGGAGTAATAATTGAATATAATGATGTTAAGTCTGGGGGACTTTAGCGACCGAAAGTAAATCTCGTCTTTCGCTGTAAGGAGAAACAATATCAAATAGTGAGGGAGTGTAGTCGCCCCGAGTAGCGCAGACCGCAGTCGAGCAACGCAGAGTTTTTGTTGGCTCGTGCAGAGATAGGCGGAGTGTTCAGTAGGGAGCACGCCAATTTAGAATTATAACTTGTTTTGAACTAAGAGAGGGTTTTTTTTACTGTTAATAATTTAGGGGTACCTTGAAACGAATTAGGAAGAGGACAATTTTGCATTCTATTTTTTAAAGCTTCCAATTCTTCAAGTGCATAACAATGACCATCTCCTCTAATCTGTCCATTAATATTTAGAACGGATAATGAACGAACCAATAAATCATAACAAGCAGCTATTTCTTGAGAATCTCCATATCCCTCTCTTTTATATTTGTTTAAACAAGTAAAACTCTCAGGGATAAGTACATAATCATAAGTTTTATCCAAGCGAGGCCATTTTTCGGTAATGTCAAAAGAATAGAATCTAAATCTAGTTGGTATGTTTCGCGCATTTATATCAACTAATTCAATCTGTGCAGGTAAAACTCCAAATCTTTTAACCAATAGTTGTTCAAAATATGCACCACCACAACCTAAAGTCAGGGCGAATTTTTCATTATCTCTTAAATCTCTTATTACTTCTTCATCGATTAGTCCTTTATTAACATGGTGACTTGGGGAAAAATACATTTCTGAGTTTTCAGGTGTAATAATTTCACCCTCTGAAAACTCTGGAAATTCTGCTAGTTCCATCTCCCTAACGACTTCCTGTAAACTTTTTTTAGACATACTAAGCTGTAAACGAGTATACTTTATAAAGCTTTCGCTTAAATAGTCTTTTAACAGTAGTAACATAAGTTTAGAGCGTGCCCCCGTCAGAGAACCTGTTTAGTTCATCATCGTACACTCCGCCGTAAAAGTTGTGAGATCAAAGTTCATCGTCATTAGAGCCAACAAAAATTAGACTTAATGTGGTTATGTTCTCCGAGGCATAAGCCGATGGCGAGGAGAGTAATTTTTTTGGCTAAGTTCTATCAAAGGAGCAAAGCGATCCATCAAGAACAACGATCGAGGCGAGAAAACCGTTTATCGTAAAACATTAGGGGGCGAGAAAACTTAGTCATATATTTTATTAAATTCTTCAGGAGTGATTATTTTAATTCCTCTGAATTCTTTTAACTTTAATAAATGGTTATCTTGTGAGATTATATAATCCACATTTCCAGCAACAGCAGTTTCAATGAAGATATTGTCCTTTGGGTCGTCTTTAACTATGTTGATTCTTTCTTTTGGCTCTACAATTATGGAATTTCTCACAATTAAATCAATCCACTTTCTAATCATATCATCTGAAAGCCTGATTTTGAAATCTTTGAGAACTTTTATTATTTCTTAAACTGCTTCCAATGAAGTTACTAATATGAATTTTCCCTCTTTCCAATTGATTATAACTTTATTAGAGGCACCTTTCCAAAAGATGCCAGAAATAAAGATATTTGTGTCTATAACTACTTTCATCTTCTGGCTCTCTTAATGGCACTTTCCACATCAGCTTTAGTTATCCTTTTCTCTTTGGCAAATTGCTGGGTTTTTTGAAGCAACTTATCAAAGTTTTTGAAGGAAGGCATAGTTACTTTTTTTAATATAACCATATCTTCTTCTCCAACAACAACAAATTTTTCTCCTTCCTTTAACCCAAGCTGTTCTCTGATGCCAAAAGGTATAACTACTTGCCCTCTTGAACTCATGCTTGTTATTTCTAGTTTTTCCATTTTGATACCTCCTTAATAAGTATATCTTACTAATAAGATTATCTTATATATAAATATTGTGGTTTTGAAAAATGATAGGTGTTTAATTAGGAAATTTCTAAATTTCATAATTTTTTTAAAAATATTTTATATAGATTGTAATATGCCGCTTTAATGCAATATGTATGAACACCATCTATTGAAAAATAACCTGTTGGTGTGTAAATATCCTGATTTCTCCAATTTTGGGCAATAAGCAACCCATAAACAACATAATGGTAAATTGAGTTCCGCGGCTATCCCATCGTTCGCCTGATGGGCGAACTTCACAGCAGAGCTGTGGGGTTAACCCCAAACGGATAGCTTAAACTTCCACTCCATTCTAAACAACTATCTGAATCATAATTACCACATGTTTGATAAGAAGTCGTTCCAACACATTTCTTTTGACTAGCACTACATAAATTTGAACATGATAAAACACATTCTCAAAAAAGTAGCCAAACAAGCAGGCATAAAAAAGAAGATCTATCCACACACCCTCAGGCACAGCTTCGCAACCCACCTTCTAGAACAAGGATCAGACCTGCTCACGGTGCAAACACTCCTTGGACACACGAGACCAGAAACAACCATGATCTACGCTCACTTAGCAGCACCAAAACTTTCAAACGCAAAAAGCCCATTAGACCTTCTAAAAAACAAACTATAAAAACACTAACATAATTATGTTTTTATGGTTAAAACCTATAACGCAACCTTAACAAAAACAGAGCAATTAACGCCAACAGTCAAAGCGCTCCACTTCAAACTCGACAACAATGAATCCTTAGACTTTAAAACAGGCCAATGGCTCATGCTCGACATCCCAAACGGAACAACGCCAATCAGGAGACCAATGTCCATCGCCTCCCCAGACAAAGAAAAAACAAACATCGAATTCTGCATCAAACTCAACCCTCAAGGACAAGGGACAAAAATCCTCCACACCCTCCAATCAGGAACAAGCATTACCCTCAACGGGCCCTTCGGCCAATTCATCCTAAAATACCCAACAGAGGCGGATATTATTCTGATCGCGACAGGATCAGGCATCGCACCCTTAAAAGCCATGATCCAAGACCTCCTCCTCACAAAAAAAGCAAAAAACAACATCTACCTACTCTTCGGAAACAGAACAGAAGACGAAATCGTCTACAAAGACTTGTTTGAAACTCTAGCAAGAACACGTCAAAACTTCCATTTCTTACCAATCCTCTCAAAACCACAAGAAAACTGGAACGGAGAACGAGGAAGAGTGCAAGACTTACTAAAAAAGCATTTTATTAATCACAGCAAGAGCACAGACTTCTACCTCTGCGGCATGAAAGACATGATCCTCGAAACCTTGAGTTTATTAGAAACCATGGGATTCCCAAGAAAAAACATCCACTTTGAACGCTACAACTAACTTTATTAATTCTGAGAGCACTACCTTTTCTTCATGAAAGGAACAACATCCGGTCCATTAAAAAAAATGAATATGACGTCATTCCTCGCTGCACAAGCTAAAACTTTATAAACAAGCCCGCTCTCACCCCAGCCATTCCGCACACACTACCCTCAAGGTAGGAGGAACTTATGGAAAAACAACACGTTCTCACCGTTCTCAAACAACTTCGAACTAGCCTCAAAAAAAGAAACTTCTCGCAAACACTCGACATCATCTTCAACCTTCAAGGCATTGACATAAAAAAACCAGACCAAAAACTCGACTTCTATTTCAACCTGCCTCACGCTAAAGGAAAAAAAACCAACATCTGCGCCCTTGTTGATGCGGCACTCGCAAGCCAAACAAGAAAAATCTTCGACACCACCATCAGCAAAGAAGAATTCCCAAAGTGGACAAACAAAACCAAAGAGCAAAAAAAACTCGCAGAAGAACACGACTACTTCCTCGCTCAAGCAGACCTTATGACAAGCATCGCAGCGACTTTTGGAAAAGTCCTCGGACCAAAAGGAAAAATGCCCAACCCAAAAGCAGGCTGCGTCATCCCAACAACAGCGCCCCTAGAACCCTTAGCGACACGACTCAGCACTCTCGCAAGAATCCAAACAAAAAACGACCTCACCATTAAACTCCCCTTGGGAACAGAAGCCATGACTGATGAACAGCTTTGCGACAACATCCTCGCAGCGTACAACACCCTCCTCACAAAACTCCCACAAGAAAAAAACAATATCAGAAACAGCCTCATCAAATTCACCATGAGCCAACCCCTCCCCCTGGAAGCAGCGAAAAAAACAGAGGCAAAGAAATGAAACAAGCAACCAAAGCAGCGCCATGGAAGAAAGAGGAAGTTAAACGCCTCCAACAGGAGTTACAACACTTCAATATCATCGGCATCGCAGACATGACCAGCATGCCCTCACCACAACTCCAAAAACTCAGATCAACCCTGAAAGATTCTGTTAAAATTTCCATGACCAAGACAAGACTTCTCACCCTCGCCATCGACAATCTCACAGGAAAAATTCCAGGCATTGAAGAACTCAAAAAACACCTTCATGGCATGCCCGCCCTTGTTCTCACCAACGACAACCCTTTCAAACTCGCGAAAATCCTCAACAAAAACAAGAGCACGGCGCCAGCAAAACCAGGCCAACTTGCGCCCTATGATATTTTTGTTCCAGCAGGACCAACACCCTTCAGCCCAGGACCAGTCATCGGAGAACTCGGTAGCCTCGGCATCAAGGCAACCATCCAAGAAGGAAAAGTCACCATCAAAGAAGATACTCTCGCAGCGAAAGAAGGAGAAGAAATCAGCGCTGGCTTGGCCACCATGCTCACCAAGCTCAGCATTGAGCCCATGGAAATAGGAATTAACTTACTCGCAACACTTGAAAAAGGAACCATCTATTCTAAATCTATTTTATCAATAGACGAAACAGTCTATCTCAACAACCTCAAACTCGCGGCGCGGCGCAGCTTCAATCTCACCCTCGCCATCGCCTACCCAACCAAACAAGCCATTAAACTCTTACTTAATAAAGCAGCACTCAACGCAGACAGCCTCGCCAACTCTAGAAACATCCTCACCTCAAAAACCGCAGGAAAACAACTCACAAAAGCAGAGCGAGAAGCAAAAACACTCGCTCACGCACTTCAAGGATACGAGGCGCAAGAACCACAATCGTTCGAAGCACCTGAGAAAAAAGAAGAACAACCCCAAAAAGAATCACCTCAACAACAAGAAACACGACAACCCAATGAACAGCAACGCCAAGAGAACGTCTCAGCGCAACAACTCCCCGAACAAACAAAAAGCAAGGAAAATCACGATCAATCCCCAGAGCAGGCAGACAAAAAATTCAAGGAAGAAGAGCGCGTCGCCCAAGACGTCCTGAAAAAACTCCAGGACAAAAAAATTAATAAACCACGATGGGCTCTCTAAGGGACTGAAAAAGACAACGGAGGAAAAAATATGGAATACATTTACGCGGGGCTAATTTTACACGCATTGGGAAAAGAAATAAACGAAGCTAATCTTAAAAAAGTCCTCGAAGCGGCAGGAGCAAAGGTAGAAGAAGCACGAGTCAAGGCTTTAGTCTCAGCACTTGAAGGTGTTGACATCAAAGCAGCAATCGCAGAAGCGGCGACGCCAATCATGACAGCGCCAACCGCAGCACCGGCAGCGGGCGGACACGCACCAGCACCTGAAAAGAAGAAAGAAGAAAAGAAAACAGAAGAAGAAGCATCAGCAGGTTTAGCCGGACTCTTCGGCTGAACTTTCTTTTTTTATTTATAGAACCACTTTTCTGCAACAAAAATCTTTAAGTATTTATCGGATAAAAACATACTATGAGCACACTTAAACAAATCCTCGACAAAAACGTAGATCCTCAGACCAGAGGCAGTCTTCTCTTAAGAGAAGCATCTTCAAGAAACTTAAAATTAGAAGATGTAGCCACACTTATAGAAGAAGATTTGGCTTACCTCAGATCAGCTGTAGCACTCGCATTAGCCCATTTTCCAGATGACAGAGCAGCCTATCCTCTTTTGTCGCGTTTTCTTGAAGATCCAGATGAATATGTCCGCTGCGACGCAATCCTCGCAATGGGACAAACAAAAAATAGCAGATTCACTTTTCCCCTAATTAATTACTTTAATCACAGAGCAGACCATCACGAACGCGAAAGGATTATGATGGCTTTAGATGCTTCTCAAGATCCGAGAGCAACCGCATTCTTAGAAGAACACCTTCAAGATTCCAATCATTTTGCAGAGCTTGTAAAAAAAGCCCACCGCTCTTGCAGAAACAATTCTGATTTTTCTTACACTTTCGCAGGATCAGATGAAATGTGGAAAAATGCCCTCTCTAGAGAAGGAAGAATTTTTTTAGGTTCCTCTGAAATTTTTGACAAAGCCTTTCCACAAATGGAAGAATACGGCCTTGACCGACCTCAAACTTACGTCGTAGACCAAAGAGGAATGTGGATCGGAGGACTTATTGGAGAACATGTTGATGTCGCGCGTGGAAAAAAAGTCCTTGCCGCAGGAGAAATTATCTTCACTAATGAGCAAAGATGGAAAGTAGAATATGTAAATAACCGCTCAAATGGATACTATCCCGATCCCTCTTCCTTCGCTCATGTAGCAGGAGCATTTAAAGAATTTGGCATCGCTTACGCTGGCGACAATTTTAGCGAAACTTTCCCAAAAGAGGGTTTTAACGATCCTGAATTTTTGTCTTTCCAACCCCTCTCAGAAAAATAAAATAATCTAATAATCCTTCATATCAATCACAAACTCTACAAGCATATTTCCGTTAATTCTCTCCTGCAAATATCTTCTATACAATTCATAAGTTCGATGCGTTCCTTGTGTCAATATAATTCTTGATCCTGGAAACCTAAAATCGTCATCTTCCCGAAATTCCCTTCTCCCCATAATAGGATCTTTCAGATTATATCTCATTAAATCTTCATCTTTCGCGCTACGCACACGCTTTTTCTGCACCTCATTTAATGGATGACGCAGCACTAACGTCGCTTCAGCATTAAACTCGCTAACTTTTGCATAAAAACGAGTCATCCTCTCATGAATCGGAAGATCGCGAAGATGTTTATTCCCCTTCGCAACACCATCCATCTTTCTCTGCACTTTTTTTAACCATACTTCTATTGTTTCTACGACTTCAAAAATAATTCTACTCAACGTTTCAACTACACTTTCATCTATACCCCCTAACAAACCTGGTTTATTTTTATATAACCCATGAAGCTTAATTAATTTCCCTAAAACCCCAATAGCCACATCCATCTTCGGAAGAATATCTGCAAAAAAGGGATTATCTTTCTCTCTTTCTTTTATATTCTCTAAACAAGATAAGAGATTTCTTAATTTCGTCCATTCCTTACCCTTTAAGTCTAGAATACCCCTCCCCTTATCAATAAGATTACTTTCCAAACAATTTAGAGACTCCGCATTTTCCTCTAAAATATTATAGCCCATTCCGCTCCCTACTTCATCTTTTTCAAATCATTTACCATTTTTTCAATAACATTAAATCCTGACTGCCAGAACTTCTCAGAACAAATATCCATACCTGCCCTTTCAAGAACCTTCTGCGGCCTCTCACTTCCACCAGCCTCTAAAATTTTCAAATATTCAGGAACAAATGAAGCACCTTCTTCCTTATACCGTTCGTACAACGTCAATGTCAACAAATTACCAAATGAATACCCATAACAATAAAACGGAGAATGATAAATATGAGGAATGTACGTCCACTCCCACTGGAACTCCTCAGGAACGTTAATTGAACCAAACTGCTCCCTCAACTCTTTCAAATATTCCGCTTTTAATTCGTCAACACCCGCACCCTCAGCAACCATCCTGTGCGCATTCTCCTCAAAGAACGTAAAATACGCCTGACGGCCAATAGAACCATACACATCGTCCAACTTCTGAATCAACATCCCCTTCCTCAATTCACTACTTTTTTCTTCATTCGTCAGCTTCTCAAACAGCATCATCTCGCTAAAGATAGAAGCAGTCTCAGCAAGAGGAATAGGCGCATGGAACGTCAACACAGAATGCTTTGAAGCCAACTGACCATGCACGGCATGCCCCAACTCATGAGCAAGCGTAAACACATCACGCGTCGTCCCATCATAATTCAACAACACATATGGCGTTATCTTCGGAGTAATAGAATAACAAAACGCGCCAGATCTTTTTCCTTTCTTAATCTCAACATCCACATGATTCTGTTTAACCACATTCTCAGCAAGATCAGCCATTCTCGGAGAAACTTTCCTAAAATTCTCCAGCACCAACTTAACAGCGCTCTCATACGACATCTTCTTTTCCGCAGCCTGATACGGCGCATAAATATGATACCTTGATTTTTCTTTCACACCGCACACCTTAAATTTCAAATCAAAATACGACTGAAAAAACCCAACATTCTTTCTTACCACATTCAACAACGCATGATACGCCTCTTCCGGAACATCATTCGCAATATTCCTCACAGCAACAGGACTCTTATACCTCCTTAAAACAAGCTGCTCATTTTTCCAATCGTTCACCAAAGAACGATAGATCTCACCCAACACCTGACCCTGCTCGCCAAATACCCTATACACTGAACGATACGCAGCAGCACGCATCTTCCCATCATGATGCCTAAAATACTTCTTCAACTCCTCCTGAGAAAGCATTTTCTTTTCCCCGTTCACGATCAAAGGAAATGTAAAACCGGCAGTAATCATATCATACACCTTTGTTAACGTATTATTTCCAGAAAGATCCTTCAAATTAATTATCTTTTCCTCCTCCTCCTTCAAGCTGTACTGCTTCAACTCGCGGATTCTTGTCAAAAAATAGCCATACCCTGGAGCAGCCTTAACCAACTTTCTGGCCTTTTTTTCTTCCAAACCCTTGAACCACAAATTAAAAAACACTATCCTGTTCGCATACCCTACAGACAGATCCTCAACCCGCGACAAAAAAGCACGCGCCTTAGAATTAGACGTATCCTCAGAAAACCACAAATACGCGTAAGCAGACAACCTATTTGAAGATTCTGCAATCCTCTCCTTTACTTTTATTATTTCCAAAAACTCCTTCCCAGAAAAGTCTTCAAGCCTCGACCTCGCGGCCTCGACCATTTTCACATCATCATCCAATTTTTCAAGAAAACGATCAAACTCCCTTGTCTTTGCAGGAGGAACAAGGCCCGAAAGATCCCATCTCTTTTCCATCAAAATTCCATCCTCGCCAGATATATAAGTTTTTTTATCCTCCAAAAACCAATTTACCGAACCAGCACCCCACCAAAAGATTTAAAACCCTCCGCAAGAGAACGCTCTTACCTTGGATGAACATCAAAAAAACACCCTAGAAGAATACAAATCCCTCAACAAAGGAATTCTCGACCTCAAAACAAAAATCCAAGAGATCAGCAAACAAAAAGAACACTGGTTTGAAAAAAAAGAATCCCTAAAAAAAAACATCAATGATCTCGTCAAACATATCAGACAACTCAAAGATCAGATGCACACCAAATCCACGACAATCAGAGAATTAAAAGACCAGAGAAAAAAATACAACTCAGAAGTCAAAGACCTCATAAAAAAAATAAAAAAACTCCACAAGGAAAAAGAAAAAGCGTTCGAACAATACAACATAAGAATAGAACCCTCAAAACTCCTAGAAAAGATCAATATCCTAGAGAAAAAAGTAGAAATAGAAATCTCCTTCGACAAAGAAAAAAAACTCATGGAGGAGATTAAAAAACTCAAAAAAAGCTACGAGGAATCAACAGAAGCCTTCAAACTCCTCGAACAGACCAAAGCCCTGGACAAAGAAATCAAGGCCTCAAGAAAAAAGGCAAACGACTTCCATCAACAAATACAAACCATAACCAGGGACAACAACTACGCAAAATTCTTCCAACTCACCCAAGACCTCGACACGCTCAAAAAAACCCAAGAAGAAGCGTTCCAAACCTTCATAAAACACAAGAATGAATACCTACAAGCGCAACAAGAATTAAGACCAAAATTGGAAACGCTCACTATCATTAAACAATCTCTTGACAAGGACAAGGAACTTTCAAGAGCATGCCATGCACTAAAACAAAAAGAACTCATCAAGAACAAGGCGCAACGCGTGGAAGAAAAAATAAAGACCAAGAAAAAACTCACCACGGAAGACCTTCTTATTTACCAAGGAACCGACGAGTGAACAAGCTCTTTCTCCACAAATATCTCGCATCATCAATTAACGGAACAGCATCAATCCCGTACACCTTTACCACAAGAATCCACACAAACGCAACATACACCCCAGAAACAACCTTCCACATCACCACATGCACCAGGTCAAACGCAGACGGACTTACTTCCACAGCCAACAAGATCAACACAACAATCCTCAAAATATTCATCCCAAAAAACAAAGCAAATGATGTAAGAATCACTTTCACTCTCGTTCCTAACGAAACATCCTTCACCAACATCGCCAACGCCCACAACAACCAATACGCAGCAGAAGCAACACACGACCTGGCAAACACAAACTCCTTCCCGCCAATCATCAACGAATCATTGATCATTTTCGGAGCGTACACCCACAACGACGCGGCACTCCCATACAGGGTTAAAGGCAAGAAGACAAGATAAAACACGCTGAACGGAACAAAGCACAAGCCAACCCGAAGAAACAAGCCAGGAAGATAGCGCATCAGCCTTGTAAAAAAACCAGCAATATAACCCTTTCGTTACGCTTTTAAACAACTCCTCCCCCATCAAACAGGCATGATCCTTGAAGCGCTCACCACTTTCGCGACAAGCATCATCACCACCATAGGATATTCTGGCATTTTCATCCTCATGGCTTTAGAAAGCACGGTTTTCCCCATTCCCTCAGAAACAGTCATGCCCTTCGCTGGCTTTCTCATCAACGAAGGAAGATTCACCTTTCTCGGCGTAGCACTCGCAAGCAGTCTCGGCTCAGTCACAGGATCACTCGTTTCCTATTACTTAGGAAAAAAAGGAGGCGTTCCTCTCCTTAAACGTTACGGAAAATATCTTTTTCTGAACGAAGAACACCTCTCATGGACAGAGGTATGGTTTAACAAGCACGGACAAAAAACCATCTTCATCAGCAGATTCTTACCTATAGTAAGACACTTCATCTCCATCCCAGCAGGTGTTGGCAACATGAAGCTCACTCCCTTCCTTCTTTACACGTTTCTTGGAGCAGCGCTCTGGAACTCGTTCCTCGCTTATCTTGGCATTATCCTCAACACCAACTGGGAGCTCGTGCGCGCCTATTCAACCTTCATCGACGTTCTCTTTGTCATTTTGATTGTTTTCATCCTTGCGGCGTATCTTTATCTTCATTTCAAAAGGAGAGCCAATGCGCCTCACTTCTAACTTCAAGATTATAGCAGGACTTGGAATTTTCCTCATAACACTTTTTTTTGATCAACAACTTCTTCAACTTCTCACTAGTTTCAGAACACCTTTCTTAACTTTTCTCTTCCGAGGCGTCAGTCATCTTTCAGGATACTTCACTCTCCTCTTCATCGGTGTTCTCGTTTTCCTCATCACAAAAAACTTCACCACAACCAAACATTACATCCTCGCTTTTCTCCTTACCGGCATCCTCGTCTACGCTCTCAAGACGACCCTTGAAAGGGCGAGACCAGCAGTAGAG
>DASRUL010000025.1:0-17348 GCA_035655455.1 Candidatus Nanoarchaeia archaeon
TTGGTAGGCAGAAGCTTTCCTAAAGAAAGCCATTGACGGCAGTTGTTTAGCGATAGCCAAGTTCAAATCTGCCCGTGGCTATTTTATTGTATAAGGCGAATCAGAAATGGGAAGAGAGGAAGATGAAGCGTTTGAAAGATATCAGGAAATTCTTGATCTAATAAAAATGCTTGAGGGTAAAAGAAAGGTATTATTTTTTGGATTGTTGAGAGATCTTATTGGAAAATGTGTTGCGTACGTCGAGGCGGTGAATACGATGGCGTTAGTGATGAAGATCGACCGTCTTCGTCTGGAGCCTGAAGAGTTCCAAGAGAAAGTTGCGGCGTTGGATAAGAGAAGAATGATCGCGCATAATGCGTTGATCTCTCAATTGAAGATTTTTAACAGGAACTTGTTGAAAGAGGAGGGGTTGGAGGGGAAAATTCCGATTGGGGGAATTTATTCTTTGCCTCCCGAGACGATTCATGAGAGGGTAAGGGTAGCGAATTGGGCAGGTTTTCTTGTGAAAGCGTTAAAAAAGAGAAGCGTTTCTGGGTAGAAGGCTTTATAAATTTTAGTTCTAGAAAAACACTATGACTAATAAAGGAGAAGCGCCTCCTCGAATGGAATCCATTGCGACGAGAGAAGAAGAATACTTGGACGCGCTTGATTGGATGTTGCATTGTGATAAGAAAGGAAGAGAGTTGTATGAGGAATTTTATGGGCGCGCCAGCGAGTACGCTTTAGCGAGCGCGATGAACCATGTGGAGAGGGATATCGCTCAGATTGAGGGAAAGACTGCGGAGTCAAAAAGTGAAAAACTGTATCCTGCGTTGCGAGAAAGCGCGAGAAAGATAAACGAGTTTTTGGAAGCACATGGTAAGCACAGTGTTCTGCCTGAGAACGGGAAGGATTTAGAGCGTTTGGCGGGCGAGGCGGCGCTGGCGCTTTTTGAGAAGAGAAAGTGTTGAGGTTTTAAATAAGTTTTAAAAGATCGTTGAATTGCAAAAGTCTTAAAGCCCCGTCGTCCAGTGGCCAAGGATAAACTGTCTTTTTTTGGGAGTTCCTTAGAGCGGACTCTGGATCCGTTGACGGCAGTTCGAATCTGCCCAGGGCTACTTTATTCCCGTGTGGGTTTAATTCCCCGCAACTCTGCTGCGGAGTGAGCGAAGCGAACGGTGGGAGTTTCATTAATTTAGAAGGAGTAACAAAGAAAACATTTATAAATTTTTTTTAGCCTTACATATTGAAAATGCCTAGAAAAATACCAGATGAAACAAAGCGGTTAATGGAAGAATTAAGCACTGAAAATTTGTCTGTTGCAGAAATAGCCAGAAGAGCTGACGTTTCTTATGCAACCGCGTACGGTTATACTAAAGCCAGGCAAAGAGGGTTTGCATCAAGAAGTGAGTATGAAAAATATTTAGCCAGGCAAAGAGGGTTTGCATCATTAACTGAGTATCAAGAATATTTAGCCAGGCAAAGAGGGTTTGCATCAAGAAGTGAGTATGAAAAAGATCTAGCCAAACGAAGAGTGCTTGCACCAAGAAATGAGTATCAAGAATATTTAGCCAAGCGAAGACAGCAACAATCAATAAATCAAGAATTAAGTGATTTGATAAGACAAAGATTGGTTGAATTAGGAAAAACTCAAAAGTGGTTAGCTGAGCAGTTAGGCATCGCAGAATCATCTGTTTCTAAATATATGGGTGGAAGGACCACACCAAGAAAAAGTTTACAAGAAAGGCTATTTAATGCCCTCCAAGTAGAGTATAAAACGTTAAATGATTTAGTGGAATAATTTTTAAGTGCGAGAGAAAGGAGAGAAGAAGTGGTTCTACATCGTTCATTCGATCTTCTTTTTTTGGAATCCTAAAAAGTGTTTGAGTTCTTCTTTGTAGAAGAGCGCTGTTGTCGCGAGAATAATAATGAGAAGAGGCGCGATCCACCAGTAAGTAAGGAGAGTTCCATAGGCATGTTTGAGTTTGAGTTCTGTTGCCTTGAGGCTGCTTGGCCTTGGAAGGGTCTTGGTGCTTGTGTAAAGTTTTGGTTCTGGGAAGGATTCGAGTATATTTACATGCAACACTTTTTTCGTAGTAAGCTCAATAGTTCTTTGTTCGTGTGGCGTTGTTGTTCCGTAAACGAGAAGGAAGGAGGGGTCTTCTCGGACTGTGGTAATGAGTGTGGTGTTGCTGCTTGTAACGATAATGTCTTGAGCGTTGTCTGCGAAAGTCTTGGGAACATCAACGTAGACGAAGAGGTCTGTGAGTGTATTTTCTCCTGTGAAAGTGAAAGTAAGTTTGGCTGTTGTCTCGTCAGGCTTGATGAGGATTTTTTTATCGAAACTGTAGTTGGTGAGGCTGGTGAGATCCTCATCGACGTTGAGTCCTTTGAAAATGTCTTGAAGTTGTTGTTCAAGTTCGAAGGGAACGCTGGTTTCTCCTGCGCGTGGTGCCACGGCTGCCTCGAGTTGTTGTGCTGCTTGCGTTCGTGTTCGTGCTCCTCCGCCTCCACCACCACCTCCGCCTCCGCCAGCGCTGCTTGATCCTCCACTTGACCTTGTTGGAGCCGTACTAAAAACAAAGGTTCCGTCAGTGGCGCAGTTACCAATCGTATCACAACTTGTGATGTTGTAGTAGTAGAGTGTTCCAGGGGTGAGTGCCTGGAGGGTAATGCTGTGGCTTGTTGCTGTTCTTCGCGAGGATTCTGTGAGGCCGAGGCTCTGGTTAGTGCCGTAGGTAACGGTCGCATTTGCTTGTTCGCTTGTTGTCCAGGTGATGGCTGTTGTTGTTTGGGTGGGTGAGCTTCCGATGCCTGTGTGTGCCGGTGGGGTAATGTCTTTTTCTAGCTGGGTAAGAACGCTGGTTATGGTGTTTCCGTAGAGGTCGCTGGCGTTGACTTTGAGCGTGTATGGCACCTCTGTGAGGCTCGCTGTTGCTACGAGGCTATGCCAGTAGCTGCGGCTGGAGTTTGTTAAAAGGATTCTGGAAGTGACAACAGTAAGGTTTTCAAGAATGGCAAGGACGCTGGTGCTGTTGACGCCTGCGAAGCTGTCTTCAATGCTCACATTAAGGATGAAGTCTGAGTTAAAAGTTTGTCCCTGGCGTGGGCTAATAAAGGTGATGACAGGAGGAAGGCTGTCAAGGGTGAAAGTAATGTTAGTGGTATTTACATTTCCTGCGCTGTCATTAGCTGTGACGGTGAGGGTGTCAACTCCTTGACTAAAGGGAATGAGTGCTGTGCCTGTGGTGCTGAGAAGGGTATGTGTTCCGTTGTTAAAAGTAAATGTTGTCGCTTCGTTGCTTGTAGCGTTGACGAGGATGTTGATGTTTGTGTAAGCTTGATTTTTTGGTGTATTAATTGTAATTGAAGGAGGGGTAAGGTCAATGAGGAAAGTGGCGTTCGCTGTGCTGAAGAGTCCTTGGCTGGTGTTGGCGTAGGCGAAGAAAGTATGTGTTCCTTCTAGGTAGGTTCTGAAAACTGGTTGAGTGTAAGTCTCGTTTGATGTTCCGTTGAAGAAGAAGAGATGTTGGGCGTTCGCTGTGAAGTTAATAAGAATTGTTCCATTATTATAAGCGCGATTCGTTGGGTTATGGATGTGAAGAGTTGCTGGTTCAAGGACTGCGAATGTTACAGTTGTGCTGTTGCTGTTTCCTTTGAGATCTTGAGCATAAAGAGTGAGTGTGTTTGCCCCTAGACGTGCATTGAAAGTGGTTGTTGTTGTGTTAGTTCCGTTGTTGAGGGTGTAAAAGACGTTTGAAAGGAAGGGGTCTGTTGCGGTGTAATTTAAAGAGAGGATGGTTGTCGTATAGGTTCTGTTTTGTGGTTCAAAAAGAGTGAGGTGTGGTGCCTGGAGGTCTGTGTGTGCTGCTGCGTTGTAAATGTTAATGGCGGGAAAAGCAAGTCCTGTGCCGCTGTCTTGGAGTGGTCTTCCAGTTGTTTTGAGAAGTGTTTCAATTGCAAGGGGAGTGAGGCGCCTTCCTGTTTGAAGGACGTTTGCGTGGTTAACAAGAAGTGTTGCTGCCGCGACATGTGGCGCTGCTTGGCTTGTTCCAGATCCAACTGCGAACCCACCAGTATTGTAAGTGGATGCGATGGAGCTTCCTGGCGCGAGTAAGTCTGTAAGAGTATTCCTATTGCTGAAAGAGCTGAGGCTTCCGGTCTTGGTGGTTGACGCGACTGCTGTCACGTTGCTTATGCACGCTGGTGAGAGAATGGTGCTTGTGCTTCCTGAGTTGCCTGTGGACGCAACGACGCTGATGTTGTTAAGAATCGCTATATTTACTAACGTTGCGAGCAAGTCCGAATCACAAGTGCTGCTCGTGTCGCAAGAGCTTGTGAATCCTCCTGAGCAGCCGACACTCATGCTGATAACGCTGATGTTATAGAGGGTGCTATTGCTAATGCAGAATTCAAGTGCTGAGAGAAGATCTGAGGTTGTCCCATGTCCCGTGGAGTTAAGAATTTTAACGCTAACGATGCCTGCTCCAGGGCTGATGCCTTTGTAAATGTTATCTTGTGATGCGATGATGCCTGCGATGTGGGTGCCGTGGCCGTTGTTGTCGCCAATAGTTCCTTGGAGTTGTCTGCTCGTTCCGTCCGGGCAGCAGCTGATGTTATTCTGTTCAGGAACGCTGCAGAAACATGCCTCTTTTCTGAGGGCGCTTGAGAGTGCTGCGTGGTTTGTGTGAACCCCAGTGTCGATGGTGCAGGCGCTGAGTCCTGTTCCCGTGATATTAAAACCATTAAGGACGACTGAGTGCGTGGTTGACGCATTAGTGAGGGTCTTCGTGTCAGAGAGCGTTCTTCTGAGCAAATAATCATAACTAACGCTCTTGATGTTCTTGTTTTGTTTGAGTTCTTCGAGGCCTTCCTTGGTGAGGTCTGTGGCGAAGGCGTTGAGAAGGACAAATTCGTGGATGGAGTCTGAGCCTGTTTGTTCGAGCTCTGTGTAGAGGGCTTCTTTTTCTGGCGAAGTTGTCTGTGGTGTCTTGTATCTGATGATGGCTCTTGCCTCTTGGTTGGTGGAGAGTTTTGCTTCTAAGATTGGGTCGATGATGAGTTGGTCTGTTCCAATGGCGCTTCCTGTAATCTTGCCTTCTGGGTTTTCAAAGAATAAGAAGAGGAGAAATGTAGTGGCGAGAAAGAGGAAAAGAGTGATAAAAATTTGTTGGGATGAATATCTCCTCTTTGCCATTGATGATATACTCGTTGAAGGTATTTATATTAGTTTTTCTTCTTCGAAAAGAGTGTGCCGAGGATGGTGACTGCTTTTTTTGCGTCTCCTGGCGTCATGCCGAGGGCGGTAAGGAAGCTGATGGCGTCTCTTGGGTTGCGAAGCTGATAAGGTGTTGTTGCTAAAGTGAGGAAGATGATGTTTACCTTGTATTTTCTGCAGAGTTTGATGTTTTGGATGATTTTTCCAAGATCATTTGCCTCAGAAGCGTGTCTCAATGTTATCCCGATCGCGATGGTGTTGTCATGAGCAAAACGACAGAGGACGTGATTCAACCCTGAGTTTCTGAAGTGCATGTGGTCTCTTGGTCTGCCTTGGTGTGGATCGAGGAGGATGTCTGCCTTGTGGTGTTCAAGTGTTCCTCTGATGGTGAGGTCATCTGCGCCTTCGACGATCTTCAGGCGGTTGAGATCCTGCTTGGTAAAAAGGGTGAGGTGGAGTTTTTTCGCGAGGTCTTCGAATTGTTTGGTTTTCTCTGCGAGGATGAGGTCGTAGTGCATCAGTTTTCCATGAACAAGAAGCTTTTTAAATTATCTGATGTGTTAGCGGTGAATGGCAGATGTTCCGAAACATGTGGGAATAATCTTGGACGGAAATCGTCGTTTTGCGAAGAGGTTGATGGCGAAGCCGTGGAAGGGTCATGAGTGGGGCTATGAGAAAGTAAGGAGGTTGTTTGATTGGTGTAAGGAGTTTGACATTCGTGAGTTGACGCTGTACGCGTTTTCGATTGAGAACTTTGACCGTCCGAGGGAGGAGTTTGATTTTCTGATGGAGTTGTTTGCGCGCGCTTTCAGTGAGTTGAAGAATGAGGAGGAAAAAATTGAGGATATTTGTGTGAGTTTTATTGGTCGTATTCAGATGTTTCCTGAGAAAGTGCAAAAAGCCATGTATGAGTTGATGGAGAAGACGAAAAACAACAGGCCGTTTAGGATTAATTTTGCGATGGCGTATGGCGGTCGTGCTGAGATTATTGACGCTGTGAGAAGTATTGCTGAGCAGGTAAAGAAGGGTGTGTTAGACGTGCAGAAGATCAATGATGAAGTGTTTGCGCAAAACCTTTATCTGAATAGCGACCCTGATTTGATTATTCGCACGTCCGAGAAGAGGCTGTCTGGATTCTTGACGTGGCAGTCTGCGTATAGTGAGATTATTTTTATTGACAAGTTGTGGCCGGAGTTTGAGAAGGAGGATTTTGTCGCGTGCGTTGAGGAGTATAAGCTGAGGCAGAGAAGGTTTGGAAAGTGATGAAAGATCTTGAAAAGTTTTCTTGGTTATGTGTCCGTCTCGGGTTAGGCTTCGTCTTCTTATGGTTTGGAGCTGATAAATGGATCCATACAGGGGCTTGGTTCGGGTTTGTGCAGCCTGTTGTTGAAAGGTTGTTGCCTTTTTCAGTGAATATTTTTTTGCATGTTTTGGGGGTGATTGAGATAATTTTTGGTGCCTTGCTTGTTGTTGGCTTGTTCACGAGGCTTGCTGCCCTTGGTGTTGTTCTTCTCTTAGCTGGTATTTCTCTGACGACTGGTTTTACAGACATAACAGTGAGAGATTTAGGCTTGCTTGGTGCTGCGCTTGGGCTTGTCTTTAAGAGAATGAACGCCCTCGCTCTTGAGAATATGAGAAAGAAGCGTTTGTAGTTGTTTCTTTATGGGCTTGTCTGCGTAAAAAACAAAAATATTGTGTCCTCGTTCTGCTGCTTCGGTGGCGCAAACATCGAAGATTTCAGCGTCGAGGTTTTCTCTGATCTTTAAGGGAGAGTATGTTCTTCGTTCAAGCCTTTTTTTTAAAGTCCTCAAGTCCGTCTTGCAGACGATGCAGAGATCGACGCGTTTTCTTGGAAGATAGTGGCTGAGGTGCGAGTCAACGATGCTATTCTTTTCTTTTTTTATAATCTTTAACAAAACCTTGTTGAGTTTGTTCGTGTCGATTTCTTTTGTTTTTCTTTTTCTGTCATAACCAGCGACAACTTCTTTGTGTGTTTTAATGATCCCATTTACGTTGATATGTTTGTAATGAAGAATTCGCGAGAGTATTTTAGCGAGTGTTGTTTTTCCTGTGCAGACTGACCCTGTGATGATGATGTTCATGTGATTGTGGTGCCAAGAAACTTTTCTCCTTGAAGTGCTTTTTCAAGGTTGCTGAGGCCTTTTCCGTTGAGGATGAGGGTTTTGATGCGTGCCCTGCTGATGATGGTTGCTGCTGTTTGGTCGAGGACGAAGTGTTGCCCCGCGCGGTATGCTTTCTTGTGTGCAAGTTTTCTGAAGGCTTCGTGGCTTATTTTTTGGATGAGTCTCGCTCCTTTTGAGGCCGGATTCTTCGTGTATAAGCCATTGACGTTGGTGAGGTTGATAAAGAGTGGCGCGTGGAGGTGTTCTGCGATTTCTGCTGCGTCTGCGTCGCTGGTGATATTGGGTGTGAAGCCTAATGCTCCGCAGATGACGACACTGCTCTTCTTGAGTTCTTTTTCTACTTCTTGAAGTGATACTAGTGGAAATCTCAGTTCGTGAAAGAAGGCTGCGACAAGTGAGGCGTGGAGTTTTGTTGCCTCGATGCCGACAGAGCTAAGGTAGGGTTCTTGAAATCCTGCTTGGCGAAGCGCGTTGATGTAAGTGCGGGCGGTTGTTCCTCCCCCCGTAACAATAACAAAGCTGTTTTTTTTGGAAAGCCTTTTGATGAGTGTTGAGAATCTTTTAAGGTAAGCAGTGTCAATGCCTCTTGGGTTGATGAGTGACCCCCCTAGGGAGATGATGATTGTTGCCATGCTTCGTCTACAGTAAAGAGTTCTGAGTCTCCTTTGACATTGAATAAATTGAGTCTTGCTCCAGCGTCAAGCCATGCGTGAGCGTAGCTTACTGCTGCCAAAGCTGTGAGCTTGTCTCCTTTTTTTTGGAAGTGTCTTGCGTCTTCGTAGTAGTTCTTGGCCATGGTTAAAAAGTCTAGTGCTGCTTTCTCTGCGTCAAGGGTGACGTTCTTGTTGATTGTGATTTTTTTAAGGGCTCGCTCTGTAAGGTTGAAGTAGCTAGAGAGTTTTTGGTCGAGTTCCTTGGTCATGGAAAAGAAGGGAAGTTTTCTTGTTTATAAGAGTTACTTGAACATGTCAAACACGTTGCCTTGGGGCTCGTTTCTTGTGGGAGTGTCTCCGCGGGTAGGATAATTGTTATAACTGGTGTAAGAGCTGCGTTGTTTGTTGCGTTCTTCTTCTTCGAACATTTTTTTCATTCTGCGTTTGAAGTCTTCAATGTCTTTCTCGTCTGCGATGCCGTATCTTGATTTTTCTGGTTCCTTTTTTGGCTCTCGTGGAATGTATGCCTCCTCGTGCATGGCCTTGTATTTTGGTTGGATGACGATTTCTTCTTTGATGACCCTTCTTCTTGCTGGTTTAAGGAGGAAGAGGAGTGCGACGATTAAGGTTAAGAAACCGAGGATGAGGAGGGTTTTTCGTACTGGCGATTCGAGGTTTCCAACGACGTTGCCTGTGATGTCTGTCAAACCGCTGAAGAGTCCCGGTCTTCCTAGGATTTCGACGCCTTCAAAGGTTTGTCCTGTAAACGGAATGCTGATAGTGGCGTTTCCTGGGTCAAAGAGGGTGTTAAGATTAATCATTGTGACTTCTCCTAGCTTGAGGTTGAGGTTTCTTCCGCTGGGAATTGTGGCGCTGTTGATGTTCAAGTATTCTTTGAAGCGGATATTACCAGTGTTAGTAATGCTGAGTTCTTGGCCTTTGAGTGTAAGAGTGAGGTGCTTGTGTTCTTGAATGGTAAGGGGTTGCTTATCTGTGAGGCCGAACCCTTCGAGTTTGAGTGTCCATTGCCCGGGTTGGGCTTGGGGCGGCGCGTCGAGGGTGTTGTCTGCGTTTGCTTGGACGAGTTTTTGTGCTGTTATTTTTCCTTCAGGGTCAAGAAGGGTGAGGGTGAGTGCCTCTGTCATAAGGTCGTTTGCTTGGTCCAAGAGAATGGTTGTGGAGCTGACTGGTTGGATGGGAAGGAAGCTTGTTTGGCTGAGTTGGAGCTTTAAGGTTGTTGGAATGGCTTGGATGGTGAAGTTGGATAGTGCCTCTCCGAGGTTTCCTCGGTCGTCTCGGCCTTGAATGAGGATGGTGTGTGGCCCGCTCTTGATGGTCTTGCTCAAAGGCAAAGTGAACTTATAAAAGTCATTGCTTGTTTTGAGTGTTTGTGTGTTTGTCTCTTTTCCATCAAGGGTAAAGGTGGCGAGGATATCCTTGAGGACTGCTCCGGATTTTGAGGTGGCGCTTCCAGTGATGGTCAGGTGTTCTCCTGGAAGGTACAGCCCCTTTTCAAGGTTTGTAGTCAAGGTAATGTCTCCTTCAAGGGTGAAGCTGTAAACATCGGTGAAAATTCTTTGGTTGCCGTCGCTGTCTTTTGCATGGATGCTTATGGTGTAAACGCCTGGCGGTAAGAGGCTGAGGTCCTTGGTGAAGGAGAGAGCGCCGAGGGAGAGGGATGTGACGTCTCTGCTGATAGTGGTGTTTTGTTTGGTAAAGAAAAGCGTTGCCGTTCCATCAAGTGCGAGGTTGTTGTATTTGGAGATGCTTCCCTTAAGGTTGAGTTTTTCTCCGAGCTGGTACGTGCCTTGGGATAAAGGCTCAAATGTTCCTTTGAGATCGTTGGTGATGACGAAGTCTTCTGACGCTTGCTGTTCAAGGAGGAGAGTGGTAGTGTCTGTGAGTGCTACGTCAAAAGTGCAGGGTCCTGGTGGTGCTTCCGGAATGGTAAGCAAATGAGAGTAAGGCTGTGGGGTGTTTTCTTTGAGGTCTACTATTTTTGTTAAGAGAGGGGCTGTGGTGTTTTGGCAAGTGAGGCTTAAGGTAAGATGCGCGCGTAAGGTCGCTGACTGGGTGAGTTCTCCTGAGAGGATGATGTTGTCTCCATAATTATAAAGCGTCGTTGAGAAGTCATCAATGGTGATTTCTGCTGTCGCGATTGGCGTAAGTAAAACTGTAACAAAGAGAAGGATCGTGATCAGCCTCATGAAGTTTTTCTGCGTTAGGAAGTTTATAAAGATTGTGGGAGGATAGTCATGAGGAGTCGTCCACGTGTGTAAAAAACGAGAAGGTAATTTTATATAAGTGGGAAGTCTGGTTTTTGCCATGGTGGATCTTGACAGTCTCCGTCATTCTGCTGCGCATTTGTTGGCTGCTGCGGTGATGGCGCTTTGGCCTGACACGAAGAGGGCGATTGGTCCTGCGATTGAGAATGGGTTTTATTTTGATTTTGAGTTTTCGCGTCCTATCTCCAAGGACGACCTTCCGAAGATAGAGGAGAAGATGAGGGAGATGCTTCCTTCATGGAAAAAGTTTGAGCGCGTGGAGTTGTCTGCTACTGAGGCGAAGAAAGAGTATCCAAAGAACGAGTACAAGCATGAGCTGATTGAGGAGTTTTCTGAGAAAGGAAAGAAAAAAGTTTCTTTTTACAGGTCTGGAGAGTATTGGGACTTATGTAAGGGAGGTCATATAGAGCATCCTGACAGGGAGCTGAAGCATGTTAAGTTGTTGAAGGTTGCTGGCGCGTACTGGCGTGGTTCTGAGAAAAACAAGATGTTGACGAGGATTTATGGCACTGCGTTTCCAAGTAAGAAAGAGTTGGAGGAGTATTTGCACAATATTGAAGAGGCGAAGAAGCGTGATCATCGCGTCCTTGGAGAGCAGCTTGGATTGATCATGATGCATGAGTATTCTCCTGGCGCTCCATTTTTTCTGCCAAAGGGCGCGATTGTGTATAATGAGCTTTTGAGATTTTTGCGTGAGGAGTACGCGAAGCGTGGATACAAAGAGGTGATTACCCCTTTGTTGTATAATAAAAAATTATGGGAAACGTCTGGTCATTGGGAGTTTTACAAGCAGAACATGTTTAATATTGAGATTGAAAAAGAGATGTTTAGTCTGAAGCCGATGAATTGTCCTTCGCATTGCCTTATCTACAGGCAAAAGTTGTGGAGTTATCGCGAGTTGCCGTTGAGGATTGCTGATTTTGCTTCGTTGCATCGGAATGAGCCTTCTGGAACGTTATCAGGATTAACAAGAGTAAGAAAATTTAGCCAGGATGATGCGCATATTTTCGTGACGCGCGATCAGTTGGAGGCTGAGGTTGAGGCGTTCTTGGAGTTTCAGAAGTTTGTGTACGAGAAAGTATTCAACTTTGAGTATCATATGTATCTTGCGACGAGGCCTGAGGAGTTTATGGGTGAGGTGAAGTTATGGGAGGAGGCTGAGGCCGCGCTTGAAAGGGTGTTGAAAGAAAAAAAGTTGCCGTACACGCTTGTTCCGAAGGATGGCGCGTTTTATGGCCCGAAGATTGATCTGAGGATTAAGGATTCGTTGGGAAGGGAGTGGCAGCTTGGGACTGTGCAGTTGGATTTTCAGCTTCCGTTGCGTTTTGAATTGACGTATGAGGCTGCTGATGGGAAGAAGCACACGCCTATTATGATTCATCGTGCGGTGCTCGGATCGCTGGAACGTTTCATTGGAATCCTGATTGAGCATTTTGCTGGAAAGCTTCCAGTGTGGCTGTCTCCTGTGCAGGTCGTGATTATGACTGTTGCCGATCGCCATGTGAGTTTCGCTGAGGAATTAAAAAAAGAATTTGGTGGGAGCGGGTTGCGGGTGGAGATTGATGCTCGTATTGAGAGTATCGGAAAGAAAGTAAGAGACAATCAAGCGATGAAGATCCCGTATTTGATCGCTGTTGGTGATAAAGAGGCTGAGTCGAACAACCTCGCGATAAGAACAAGAGAAAACAAGATCATTACAATGAGGAAAGACGAGTTTTTGGATTTGGTAAGGGCTGAGGTTGCTGAGAGGAAATGCTAAATCAGATGAGGAAGGATTATGAAAGGTTGCTTCATTCGAAGGTGTTTGAGAAGTGTGGTTTTTTATGCGGCTTGTTTGTGATGGCAAATCCTGAGGACATTAAAAATGCTGAGTGGCAGTTTGATTTTTATGACGAGAAGAAGGAGAGGATGACGAGCTATCTTGTTAATGACGAGATAAGGCTTGTAGAAAAGAACGCTGAGGTGTTTAAGAATGGCTCTTTGGAAATTGAAAGGCTTGATCTTGATGAGGTGATGGTTGGTGTTGAGGAAGCGTTGAAGAGGGCTGAGGTTGTGCTAAAAGAAAAAGGCCTGTCTGTTTCGAAGGTGGTCATCACGTTGCAAAAATCAAAGGAGATTTTTTGGAATGTTTCTTTCTTGACAACAAGTTTTAACCTGCTGAATGTTCGGCTGAGTGGAAGGGATGGTTCTTTGTTGGAAGAGAGTGTTGTTTCTTTAATGGATTTTAGACCTGGGGTTGGGAGTATTGAGAGCTTGAGAAAAAAGGAAGTTATATAAAGTGTGTCTGAATTGCGGGTTAAATGCAAGAGGGTGAGCTGTTAAACCAGAGAAAGGAGAAAGTTTTATCCTACTTAAGAGAGAGGAAAGACTGGTTCCAGTATCTTATTCTTGCGATCATCATCTGGATTGGCGCTTCGATCAGGTACAAGGTGATTCCAAATTTGAAGGATGTGACAACTGGCCAGTTTATTTCTTTGGAATTGGATTCAACATTATTTTTAAGGTACGCGCGAGAAATCGTGGAAAGGGGTAGCTTGTTTACTGTTGATCCGTTTCGTTTTGCTCCGTTAGGCGCTGACATTTCGAATCTTGCCGTGTTCACGTCGTATTTTAGTGTTTATTTGTACAAGGTGTTGCATTTTTTTAATTCAAAGGTCACGGTGGAGCTTGCGGTGAACCTGTATCCTGTTGTAGCGATGATGATCATGACCGTGTTCTTGTTCTTGCTTGTAAGAAGGCTGTTTGAGTGGAAGACTGCGTTGTTGTCTTGTTTATTGATTAATGTGATTCCAACGTTTTTGTTTAGAAGTATGGGGGGGTCTTCTGATCATGATATGTTGGGGATGATGTTGATTATTATGGCGTTTTATTTTTATGTGTGTTCATGGCAGGCGAGGAGGATACGCTACAGTCTCGTGTTCTCAGGTATTGCCGGGCTTGTTACTGCTGTTGGAGCCGAGACTGCGGGCTCATACACATTTGTGTTGATGGTTATCGGGGTGTTTAGCCTTGTTGAGTTGTTTTTGACGAAGTTCGAGAATAAGGATTTTTATGTGTTGACGGCTTTTGTCGGATCGTTCACAATATTTTACAAGTTGTTTAACTTACAGTTGGCAGTAAGCCCGTTGTTTACGTCTATCACGACAGGCCTTGCGTATCTTGCCTTGGTGGTCGCTGGAGTAAATTTTGTTGTTTTCAAGAGGAACATATTAAATGTGAAGAGATTCTTGGTGAAGTGCGAAGAGAAGATTCCTGAGGGTATTCTGAGTATAGCTCTCGGGATGGGTGTAAGTGCGCTTGGTGCGTTGGTGATCTTCGGTCCAAGGTTTTTTGTGACGAAATTAAATGATTTGTATGCTGTTGTGTTCAAGTCTTTTTCGTATTCGCGGTGGGCGTTGACTGTTGCTGAGAACAAGACGCCTTTTGTTGCTGACTGGTTTGGCCAGTTTGGGAAGGCGTATGTGTGGTTGTTTGTTCTTGGCTCTATTCTTCTCTTTTATGACGCGGTGAAGTCGTTTAAGAGAGCGAAGTATTTGACAGGTGGCTACGCGTTTTTTATTTTTGGATATATTTTTTCTCGGTATAGCGCGAATTCTTTTTTGAATGGGAGTTCTGGGTTTTCAAAATTGTGGTTTTACAGCGCTATTGTTATTTTTTTAGGTGGAATGGGGTATGCTTATTTTGCTAGTTACAGAAAGAAAGATCCTGAGTTTGAGAAAGTGAAGCAGATTAACAAAAGGTATGCGTTTATGTTTACGTGGTTTTTGTTGATGATTCTTGCTGCTTCTTCCGCGATTAGGCTGTTGTTTGAGTTTTCTCCCGTGACGTCTGTTATTGTTGCGTTTGTGTTTGTTTCTGTTTTTGATTTCGCGTATAAATTAAAGAACGTGTATGTGAAAGGGGTAACGATTCTTGTCCTTGTGTTGGTGCTGTTCAGTCCTTTTGCGAGTTGGAAAGGTCTTGTGATGGAGTATTATGAGGTTTCGTCAGCGCAAGCGGGTGGTTCTGGTCCAGGCTACAATCAGCAGTGGCAGCGCACCGGCGCATGGGTGCGTGAGAACACGCCTGAGAATGCTATTTTCGCGCATTGGTGGGATTATGGCTACTGGGTGCAGGAGGGGTTTAGGCGTGCGACAATTACTGATGGAGGAAACTTTTTTGGCTGGTGGAATTATTTAATGGGCAGGAATGTGCTGACTGGTCAGTCTGATGAGGAGGCGCTTGGCTTCCTGTTTGCGCATAAGGCGACCCACTTGCTGATGGTTGCTGACGAGGTTGGGAAGTACCCCGCGTATTCCTCAATTGGCTCCGATAAGGAGTATGACAGGTATTCGTGGATTAGTACGTTTGGGCTAGATAAGCAAAGTTCTGTAGAGGGACGCTCTGAGACAACGTTGGTTTACCAGGGTGGCGCTCTTCTTGATGAAGACTTGATTATTGAGGGTAAAGTGTACCCGGCAAACCAGGCCGGGATTGGTGCGGTGATTATGAAAATTAAAAATAGAGAGGACGGGGTTGAGATAAGTCAGCCTATGGCTGGGCTTGTCTTCCAGAATCAGCGTGTTGATCTCCCGTTGCGTTGCGTGTTTGTGAATGGCAATCCTGTGGAGTATAAAGAGTTTGGGATTGATGCGTGTTTCAGGATTATTCCCGTGTTCGAAAGTCAGACAAATGTTGATGAGCTTGGCGCGGGCTTGTGGCTTTCGAAAAAGGTGTATCATTCTCGTTTCGGTCAGTGGTACCTCTTAAACAAGGAATCTCCATCTGTGAAGGTGGTCTACGATGATGCGCAGCAGCTTCCTCTTAGCTTATATCAAGGAAGGATGCTTGGCCCGATGAAAATCTGGGAGATAAAGTACCCCGAGAATTTCAGCATTTCTGAGGAGGAGAGAGAGTACTTTTTAAGAACAAGCTATGCCGACGAGGAGTTGTTGAAGCCAAGGTAGGCTTAAAAGGTTTTCTTAATTTCAGTTTTGATGGAAAGTTGGAAGAAGATTTTGATTGTATATTTTGTTTTGGTTGGAGTGAAGGTTGTTTTGTCGTTGTTTGTTGTTGCTCCTTCTGTTTTTTCTGACGAATATATTTTTTCAAAGCTGGCGAGGAGCGTCTTTGTTGATCAGGAGTTTACAGTGCATGGTATTGCTCCGAATCAGCAGTTTCCGTTGTATCCCATAATGCTTTCGTTGACGTATCTTGCTGCTGACATGGAGGTGATTTATTTTTTAATGAAAGTGGTGAATGCGTTTCTCCTTACCTCGATTATTTTTCCCGCATTTTGGGTTGCTAAAGATTTTGTGAGTGAAAAAAAAGCGTTTCTTGCTGCGTTGTTAGTTAGTTTTTTACCAAGCGTATTTGTAACCTCGTTCTATGTAATGAGTGAGAACTTATTTTATCCTTTAGTGATGTGGTTTGTGTATTTTTTGTACAAAACAAAGAGAGAAAACAAGCCAAAGTATTTTCTTGGTGCTTGTATCGCATTGGTGGCCGCGATATGGACAAAGTTTGCGGGGGTGCTCTTGATACCTCTTCCTTTGATTAATTTGTTAGTGGGAGTGAAGAAAGAGAGAAGACTGAAAGTGTGGGGTCTTTCTGCAGTTGTTCTACTTGTGACGATGGTGTTATTTTTTTTCTTTGTAAGGGGAAGTTTTTATTTGACTGCGCTTCCAAAGTTTGTGAATAATGTTTCTGTGCTGATTCTTCCTTTTGTAAGCTGGATTGTTCTCTATAACGGGTATGTGTTCTTGGCGAGTGGCTTGTTGTTTGGCTTGTATTTCTTGGTTGGGTTGAAGGTGAAAGAGAAAAATTTCAGGTTCCTGTGGCTGATAACCTTGTTAGCGTTTGTCTTGTTTGTTGTTGCTGCCGCGAACCAGTCAAGTTCGTTCAGGATTTTTTTTGAGTCTTCGTTTTCTTGGTTTACAAGAAGGCCTATTGGAAGGTATGTTGAGGCGGTCTTGCCGTTGGTTGTCTTAACGGGTTTTATAAGTTTTGAAAAGGTCAAGGCGAGAATTCCTATGTGGATAGGTATTGGCGCTAGTGGTTTGCTTGGTTATGGGACATTGTTAACAATTGCGCCGTTGTTTCCATTTAATAATAGTTCGTTGACGTTATTCGGGGCGTTGAAGTATGTATTGGATTTTTTCTTTGTCGGATCGTTTGTTGACACGAGAATAGTCTTGCCGTCGTTTATGATATTAGGAATTATATTGGTTTCATTGCCGTGGCTGTTTCTAAAAAAGAAAGAGTGGCAGCCGTATCTTGTTTTAGCGTTTTTTATGATGTCGAGTCTTCTTGGTTTTGTGGTTACTGTTGAGAACAGCCAGAAGTGGTATGATGCAAAGCAGATGGTATTTGGGTTAGAGGTAAAGGATCTTGAAGGCTCAAAGGTTGTGATTGATGAGCGTGACTGTGTTGAAAAATTGTATCGTGAGAGCGAGGGGTTGTGTGAGTTAACGAAAAAGAGTACGCTCTTGGGATTCTGGATGAATAAGGATATTATAATAGGGGATGTGTATAGGGAGGATGCTGATTTAATTATTAGTCGTCACCGGTTGAATTTGGAAGTGGTTAAGGATTTAAATGGTGAGGTGCTTGTGTACAGACCATGAAAGTGATCATAACGATACCTGCGTACAATGAAGAAAAAACAATAGGAAGAGTTGTTGCTGGCATTCATGGGGTGATGAAGAGAACAAGGTTGAAGTATGAGGTGCTTGTGGTGGATGATGGGTCTCGTGATCGTACTGGTGAGGTTGCGAAGGCTGCTGGCGCTGTGGTTGTTGCTCATCCTCATAATTTGGGGTTGGCTGAGGCGTTCAGAACAGAAATGAAAACCTGTCTAGAAAGGAAAGCTGATATTATTGTGCATACTGATGCTGATGGGCAGTATTTGGCTGTTGATATTCCAAAGTTGATTGAGCCTATTATTAAAGGTGAGGCTGATCTTGTGCTTGGTTCTCGTTTTAAGGGAAAGATTGAGTACATGCCCTTGGTGAAAAGGTTGGGAAACAAGGCGTTTTCTCAGGTGATTTCGAGGATTACAGGCTTGAGAATTTCTGACGGTCAGACAGGG
>DASRUL010000026.1:0-45236 GCA_035655455.1 Candidatus Nanoarchaeia archaeon
AAAAAGCGTCTTCTTCAATATCATCTAAAGCACGGTTAATCCATTTGTATAATTTTTGGTCTTCTGTCCTAGATATTTTCAGATTAGCTAAATCTTCTCTTAATTTCTCTTCCGCAAATTTGATATGTGATTTCATCTTGAGAGTTCTGGTCTCGCTAAATATTTTCTCACTAATTCTGGGTTCCAGATCCAGCAGATCTTTCCCTCTTTATCTACAGCAATTTTATGTGAATCTAATAGATAATCAAAAATTACTTGAAAAGTTTGATACATCATCTTTTTTGGGAGATGCTCCCATAGACTTCTTTTTTTGTATTCTCCGCCGTTTTCTTTAATAAATTCTTCTACCATTAAGACTGTATCTAATTGGGGATAGTGCAAAATTGGTTTTAACATTGCCTGCGTCATGTTGTATAAGTGTATATAACAACAAATATATAAACTTTTCGTTTTTATTGAAGATGAAGCTATATCTGGGGTTGGAAATAGATTAGACAGAGAGAAAAATGAGTTCGATTTGGATAATATTCTTAAAAATTTTAAAGCCGATTTTTCAGGCGAATTAAAGGAAATTCTAGAAGAAAGACGTAAAAGACTGGCGGAGTGAATTACGCTTAATCATGTTATGTTCTCCCTTCATGGATTCGAGCCGAAGGCGAGAAAGTTTTGCATCAGCAAAATTGAACATAATCATGTTATGCGACCATGTTAATGGCAACTCAGCAGAGTTGGGTTTTCATGTCAATGAAAATCTTGCATAACAAGCTTTTAGCGAAATTCACAGCGTTTTCAGTATTTATAGCATAAAAGCCTTGTTTTTGAGCAACGATTCGGAAAATTTTCGGATTTTTCACAGAATGCAATATAAAGACGATTCGCAATTAGTAGATGTGGTCTACATCCCTGTGAATATTGAAGAAGCGGTTAAAATGGAATGTAGAAGAAGGAGATATAGCGAAAGAACAATAAAGACCTACAGTTATTTAAGATTCATTCTTGGCGTTCAGCCTATATGCCCTTGCCAGAGAAGATTCTAGAGAACGTGTCGGTCATATCCTCATATGGAACAATACGACTTCCGCCAGCAGTCTGACCAGTACCTCTCTGCGAAGGCTGAACATTCTGATCCTGTATTTTTACCTGTTCAGGCCGCATCCCTTTCTCTCTTTGCTCAATCATCTGCTGCAATGAATGCACGAGTTTCTTCAAATCCTCAACACTTTCTTTTTGCGTGTCGAACTTGATACACACTTCCATTCCCACAAAGAAAAACTCCTCCTATAAAAATGTTTTCACATTGTGATCTAAGAGTGACAAGAAAAATTAATATAGGCTACCAACAGGATTTTGTTTCATGAAGTACATCCTCAAAGAAAAACCAAAGAACGTCACCATCGTCCAAGGCTTACCTTCTATAGGGTTAGTAAGCACCATCACCATCAAGTATTTACTAGACCATTTAGACGTGAAAGAACTCGGGCACATTGAATCAGAACACCTCCTTCCCTTGACAGCAATCCACAAAGGAAAAATCGTCAATCCCATCACACTTTACTACAACAAGAAATACAATCTCGTTCTCGTCCAAGCAATCACAGAGATCACCGGCATGGAATGGGATATGGCCAGGACCTTGAATGATATCTCAAAAGAACTCAAAGCAAAAGAAATTATTACCGTCGAAGGCATGCCGCCCCATGAAAAAGACCAAGTCAACATTTATTATTATTCAGAACAAAAACGCATGAAACAAGCCAAGCTCCTCGAAGAAGGCATCGTCATGGGAACAACAGCAGCACTCCTCCTCAAGAGCAAGGATATCCCTATCATGTGCGTCTTCGCAGAAGCGCACTCCCAACTTCCAGACTCAGAAGCAGCAGCGAAAGTCGTTGAGGTATTGAATAACTACTTAGGCATGAAGGTAGACTCCAAACCCCTCAGAGAAGCAGCGCGACACTTCGAAATGAACCTCAAACATTTCATCCAAAAGGCAAGAGACGCAACCACCACAGCAGCAAAACAAACCGGGAAAAAAGATCTGAGTTATATCGGGTGAATATCTTTTAAGGGTTTAACCATTTAAAGGTAAAAATCAACAACAGAAAGATATATATTCCCCGGCAATAAAACCTTGTTATGATCCCAGACGTTCCTCCTCCAAGGCAAAACTACGACTCAAGCATGGACCCAAAATTCTTCTTTCATAGCGCGCGCCTGGGAGCACCAACCTCGCCTATGCACGCAAAACAACTCGAAGAATTTGGAAAAAGACTCAACTCGGGCATCAAGAACATCGAGCTCGGAACCATTGACCCAGACAAGTTTGAGTTCATCCCAAAAGAACACTTCGAAACAATCAGGCAGTTAGCAATACTCACTGACACTAAACCTTCAGTCCACGGCCCCATCGTAGACCTCGCGGGATTTGACGAGCGCTCAGGAAGATGGTCAGAAGCAGACAGAAGAGGCACTGCCGAACGCGTCTGGAGTATCATCGAACGAAGCCACGAGCTTGACCGTAGCGGTAATTTGCCTGTCGTCTTCCACGCAGGAGCAGTCCTCAGCCAAGAGCGCGGAAAAGGCCTCAAAGAAGAAGCTAGGGTTTTTGACCCAAAAACAGGAGAGGTTAAGATTCAAATCAAGGACTATGATCCACAGTTTCTCTCCATGCGCGCAGTTAACACTGTCAGCGGAGAAACCACCCTCTTAAATTACGAAAAAAAATACAGTATCGCCGATGGCAAGGAACACATCTGGACGCCACACACCAAACTCGACAGCCTCAACACCAACCAATGGGACGAGGAAAAACTTAAAATCTTCGGCTATCAAAAAGAAATCGAAGAACTCAACCAAAAAGTCAACCTCAAACAAAAACAAAACGAGGCAATCAAGGCAACAGGCCTTGACCATGATAAGGAATACGCAGAAACCCTCGCCAGAAACGAACGCGATGTCACGCTCCTCAGAGAGCACATCGACAATGTGCACACCTACTTAAGCTCCTCAGTCAGTGAAGCGTACAACAAGTTCAAAAAAAGCACCACAACAACCAAAGACCAAGGACTCCTTGAAGAAGCCAAAAACTTTGAAAAAAAAAGAAAAGAAATCTATGAGAAATTCAAGGTCAAAGAATTGTCAGAACAATACAGAACATCAGCGCAACACCTTCAAGCAGTCAACGAAGCACTTAAAACACAACTTGAAGAGGAACAACGGAGGCACCTTGAACAACAACGGCAAGCACTCGAAGAGCGCACCTCTCTGCTCGCGCTTGAACGCACCAAGGCCTTTGTCACAGAGGTGGCAGCCATGCCTACCCCAGAGCTGTGGAGGCCAGTCAACGAATTCGCCATCGAAAAAACAACAGAAACCATCGCAGAAACCATGCTCAAATCTTATGACAAGTTTAAAGAGCAATCACCCTTCATCAGCATCGAAAACTTCTGGCCAAACACCCCCATGTCCTCGGCAGAAGACTTACGAAAAGCTGTTCTGGAGGCAAGAAAACTCCTCGCAGAAAAACTCATCAAACAACGAGGCGTTCCAGAAAAAAAAGCAGAACACCTCGCAGAAAAAATGATCGCAGCAACGTGGGACGTAGGGCACATCTATAATTTGAGAAAAGCAGGGTATGAAGGAGAAGAACTCAAAAAAGAAATCCTCAGGCAGACCAAACACGTCGCGGACGTCACGCGGCATGTTCATATCACAGACAACTTCGGCTTTCATGACTCACACTTGCCTCCAGGCATGGCACAGGTTCCAGTAGGAGAGATGATGGCAGAACTTGACAAAACTTGGGAAGAACTCAGGGCGCAAGGAAAACTTCACGTAGAACCACGACTCATCATCGAGGCAGGAGGCTTAGTCGGAGAAATCGGACAAGACCCAACAATCCCTGGCCTCGCCTACTTCCACTCGCCACTCTATGCCGGCGCAGCACCCCTTCCTGGAGGATACTGGAGAGACCCCGCACCCTTCGGCCACTATGGAAGCCTCTTTATCGAGTTTCCCCAACAACATTTCAACCTGTACGGATCATCTTTCACAACCCTTCCCAAAGAACTCGGCGGCCAAGTCACTGGAGAAAAATCACGCTTCAGCGACACGCCAACAACATGACAACGTTACATTAGTTTTTACTCGGGTTTTATCATGAGTCCTTCTTTTGCAAGAGGGATGATCCTGACTTTTGTTCTTTGTTTGATGTTAAGACGGTCTGCGAGTTCTGCAGGATGCCTACAACAAGGCTTTTGCCGCTGATAGTGACTTTTTGTTCAAATCCAAACGTGTACTCTTTGACTTCTGCAGTTCTTGCCTCCCTTTCGTGAGCTTGTTCTTCTGTGAAAAAGGTTTTGTTGCACTCTGAGCACTGATATGCACGAACATTATGTAAAAGATATCCTTCTTCGTACTCATGCTTAGGAAGTACCCCCTGCTTCATTTGAACATTGCATTTTGCGCAATAAATTCCTTCATTCATTTCTTTTGCCATGTTTTCTTCCTCGGATCAGATGTACTGTAATGATTCGATGTTCTTGATTTTGAAGAGTGTAAATGATCATGATTAATCACTTATGAGAACTTTGATTTATTCAATTTTTTCTGTTGGTTCTGCTTATTTTAGTTAAAAGTTTCAGTTAATTTTATCTTAATTTCGCTCAAAAAAGCAATTATTCAAAGTTCTCAGTTTTCAGAAACTTGAACAACTCTTTTAAAGTTTGATTTTAAATCTCCAAAATAAGCTAATTGTGTTCTAATATCTATGCCTGTTTTAGAAAGCTTATTTAAATCAGCATTTAAGCCTTTAATTGTTTCTTCTATTCTTTTTTTAGTTCCTTCATATTGTTGAGGAGATCCAGCATAAGTTAAATCTCTAATCAACCCTTTCAAGTTTTCAAGACCAGCTAAGATCTCTTTAATCCGATCTCCTTGATCTGGATTTGCACGTTTCGCATCATAAAGACCTCTATTAGATCTATAACGCTTCATATCTAAATCTTTTTTATTAATCTTAAGATTTTTATTTTTAGAAGGTTTAGCAACTATTCTGGCGACAGGTATTTTAATCATATCTTCCTGCAATTCTTCATGGAAAATATTAGAAGAAACTGAAGAAATACCAAGAACCGCTAATGCTCCTGCGACCCACCTCTTAAATTTTCCCATAATAAAAAATTAACAAAACTAATATTTAAGTTTAACTATTACATAGTTTACGACAAAAGTATCCTATACAAACTTTAATCAAAAAGGAAATTCATCTGGGAAATATTCTGAATTCCTTTCATGAATTATAACTTCTTTATGTCCTTAACTACATATCGCTCTTTCGGTGATAGGGTTTTACCATTCGTTACATTTAAATAGCTTCGAACAACAATCCAACAACGAGGTGCACAGTCTTGGCAAAAAAAAAGAGCGCGACAGAACCAAAACTTCTCAAGGATTACGACATTGCCTATGATTTTAGCATCAAGGCTTACAAAAAATTCAGAGATGTCGTCAAAGCAATCATCCTCTTTGGATCAGTACCAAAAAAAGAAGCCACTCTTAAGTCAGACATTGACTTGATTATTATTATTGATGACGCGACCGTCAACTGGGACGAAGAGCTTATCGCGTGGTACAGAGAGGAACTCGCCCGCTTACTTGCCACACAAAAATACCCAAAAGAATTACACCTTAATACTGTTACACTCTCCACCTTCTGGGAAGAACTCCGCGCAGGAGAACCTTTACTCATCAACGTCTTACGCTACGGCCAAGCCCTTGTTGACGTCGGAGGATTCTTCGATCCTCTAAAAATTTTATTAGCAAAAGGAAGGATTAGGCCAAGCCCGGAAGCGATCTTCACCACGATGCAACGCGCAGTCTCCCACCATATCAGGGGGAGGAACACCCTTCTTGTCGCAGCAGAGGCATTCTACTGGGCTATGGTAGACGCGGCACACGCAGCGCTCATGGCAAAAAAAATCGTTCCACCATCGCCGGAGTACCTCACAGATTTGCTCCATCACGTCTTCATCGAGCCAAAAATCCTCGACAAAAAGTACGTCCAGTGGCTGGAGGACGCGCGAATACTCTCTAAAGGCATAGTCTATGGAACAATAAAAAGCATCAACGGACGGGACTTAGACGAACTGCAAGAACGCACAGACAAATTCATCATTACTTTCACAGAACTCACCAAGAGCCTGATTAAGGACGAGAAAATCATCAGAACAGAATACAAGACGTTCTGACACTTCAAAAGATTAAGAAGATTCCTACGCAGACGCTTTTTCCTTTCTCTTTCTATACTCTTCTAAAGAAATCGTCTTCTTCTTCGCCTCAGCAAGATCAGTTCTATACTCCTGTTCGTGCTTAGAAGTGTATACCTTATGCAATTCACTCGCAGCTAGGCCATATTCTTTCTTTTCAAGAATTACCTTCTCAACCTCTTTCTGGAGTTCAGGTTTCTCCTTCAACATCTTATGGGCAAGAGCTCGCTGCGCTTCCACAATTTTCTTTCCAATTTCAACATACATTCCAGGACTACGCGCCCGAACATAACTCAAATGCACACCATCAGTTCCAAGCAACGCAGTAGCATCGATCCCTAAGCTATTCAGAATAATTTCAACCTTCGCGCCGTCACCTTTTTCCACATACGTTCTCAGCTTTTCAGCAAGATCCAAATGTAAAGCGACTTCCTTCAACTCCTTAGAAGGGTTATCGGGACGCGCTCCTTTCGTGATAATGTTTATATAATACTCCCTTTTTCCCTCATCAGAAAGCTCTGCCAAAACAGGTTTTACAAGCTTCTCATACCCTGTCTTACCTTTTTCATCCTTGGACTCAATATAATTTGTGATTTCTGTTGTCGCGTTCTCAGCGAGCTGGAGCGCACGATGATACTTCTGCTCCTCTTCAGTGAGCATTGGAAGGTTATCAACGCCATGCGTTTGTAGCCCATCTACGTATAATTCTATGTTTATATTTTTAGCAATACGCTCAGCAGTCTGCCCCCTTCCTCTCGCGTTTCCAATCAGCTTTTCAAGATCTTTGTCAAAAGTCATCAAGGCGTTCTCCTTCTCGACCTTCTCAAAGCGAGATTCGCCATACTTCCGCCAACACCGACAAGACCGCAGAGCGTTCCTAAACCTAAAACGCCTCTATGAAACGGTGCTGTTGGCAACGCTTGATATTTTATAACAGGACCAAGAACCTCTGAAACAGCTACCTCAACAGGCTCTCTCACTTTTTCGTACAAAGAGCGGTGCGGAGGCTCAGCATATACGCCATACGTCGCCTGATTGTACAAGGCAGCGCTTCCCGCAGCAATGGCAGTTGATAACACTAAACTTTTTAGACTCATTTTAAGCTCCTTTTTCTTTCTTTTAGAAGGAACTTATTCTTTATAAAGCTTTCTATTTATTGTTTCTATGAAGTAGTAAATTTAAGAAGATTTAAATAGCGCATATTTTTTCATTTAGAACTTTCTTAGGCGCTATTCTTTAACGTTCCTTACGCTTCTCTCAACCTCAGCGATTAACTTCCTCGTCTTTACCACAACATCGGGATTCACAGACACAGACGTGATTCCATTTTTAACTACAAACTCAGTCATTTCAGCATAAACGGAAACACTCTGACCACAAATAGAAACAGTCTTTCCAAACTTTTTAAACCCTTGAATGATATTCTCAATAGCTTTCAAGACAGCTGGATTTCTTTCATCAAAATACCCCATCCTGCCAAGCTTTCCAGAATCACGATCAACACACAAAACACCCTGTGTCAAGTCATTACTCCCAATAGAAGCGCCATCAATATCAAGCTGAGCGAACTCCTCAGGAATCAACGCAACAGCAGGAACTTCAGCCATCAACCACACCTTGAAATCATCAGCCCTTTGCAGCCCTTCTTCTCTCATTATTTCCAATACTTTTTCCACTTCCGACGTCGTCCTGACAAACGGAAGCATCACCATCACGTTGACCATGCCGGCCTCGCGCACTCTCTTTATGGCGCGACACTCCAACACAAACGCCTCTTTAAACTCCTCGCTCACATACCGAGAAACACCACGCCAGCCTATCATCGGATTTTCTTCCACAGGCTCAAACTGCCCACCACCCTCTAATCCTCTATACTCATTTGTCTTAAAATCAGAAAAACGCACCACGACAGGCCTTGGAAACACTGTCTTCGCGATTTTCTCAATACCCTCAGCCAGCTTCTCCACATACATCTGCTCCTTCTTGTTCTTTATCATGAACAACGGATGCTTTCCAATCCAACTCAAAATGATAAACTCCAGCCTCATCAACCCAATTCCATCAAACGGTAATGTTTTATACTTCTCAATCTGCTCAGGCTCACCAAGATTCATATACACTTTCGTTTTTGTTACAAGTTCCTCCTCCTCCTCCTCCTCAATCAGATCATTCTCTTTAGCGGCAACGCTTCCAGCGTACACCTTTCCGGCAGCACCATCAACTGTAACAATCTCTCCCTCACCCAATAACGAAGTAGCCTTCTCAGTCCCAACAACAGCAGGAATTCCCATTTCTCTTGATACAATCGAAGCGTGACTTGTAAGCCCCCCCTCATCAGTCACAATCGCAACAGCCTTCTGCATCGCCACCACAAAATCAGGAGACGTCATCTTCGTCACGAGCACATCACCCTTTTCCACCTTTGAAAGCTCTGACATCTCCCTCACAACCTTCACAGGACCAACACCAACACCAGGAGACGCGCCAAGACCAACCACAAGGACTTTTCCTGCAGGCTCATCAACCTTTTTTACCTCTTCTTCCTTCTTGGAAAGCGTGGTCACAGGCCGCGTCTGCACGATAAACACCCTCACCCCCTCCACAGCCCACTCAATGTCTTGCGGCTTTCCATAATTTTTTTCTAAGATTATCGCAAAACGCGCAAGCCTCACAATCTCATCATCAGTCAACTTTTGCTTCGCGCCTTTTTCAGGAGTAAGCGTCTGCTTTCTGTTACCCCCTCTCTCCTCACGCATGTACGCCCAGCCTTGTTTTGTTATCTTCTTTTGTTTAACAGTTAATTGGCTCTTGTCAATAAGATATGTATCGGGGGTTAGCTCACCACCAACAACCGCTTCGCCAAGACCAAACGCGGCCTCAATCATGATTTCACTTTCATTATTCGTCGCTGGATTTACACTAAACATTACCCCCGCAATATCACTATTCACCATTCTCTGCACGACAACCGCGATAAACACCCTCTCCTGAGGAAACTTATTCTTCACCCTATAATAAATCGCACGCGCAGTGTATAACGAAGCCCAACACTTCTTCACCGTTTCAATAACATTCTCAGCACCACGAACATTCAAAAAGGTAGCCTGCTGGCCAGCGAAAGATGCTTGATCTTGGTCTTCAGCATTCGCAGAAGAACGTACCGCAACCCAAGGAAGATCACGGCCGGCCATTACCAGACCAAGAAGACTCTGCACCTGACCAAGATTCCTCGCAAGATCACGATCAACATTCAACACCTCATATGCCTCCTTAATCTCTTCTTTCAACAAGGAAGGCATCTCAGCCTCGAGAATCATCTTTTGAATGTCAGAAGAAGTTTCCTGCAACAGCTTCGTGTCGGCGACATCAAGCTTTTCTAGTTTTTTTAAAATTTTATCCTTCAGTCCCGCACTCCTTAAAAAATCCTTAAACGCCTCAATGCTCACCACAAACCCAGGGGGTACAGGGAGCTTCAATTTGTACATCACCCCAAGATTCAGCGCCTTTCCCCCAACAAGGTTAAGATCAGCTTCCTGAATTTCTGAAAACCAAACAATATTCGAAATCTGAAACCACCTCAACCACAGAGCATGTTTAACCTACTTAAAGCTTTCTTCACCCAAAAAATAATTTATAGACGCTTGAGATAACATTAGAAACCCTCTCAGCCAGGGAGAACTTTGTTGGCGCGGCCATCTCAACGACAGGCCTCCAGTCACACGCCTTTAACATGATTTTTCCAGAAGTTTTTTCTTTGTAGCGCAGGAATTTACCTCTCTCAGGAACGTACGGCATGAACTCTTGCCTTCCGGAAATATTTTCCCACTTCACAAGGCCATCGTTCAACCTGCTCGACTCATCGCCCATAATCACAGATTCAAGCCTAGAACGATACAACGCGCTAAAAACATCAGGCTTCTCCTCCCTTCTAGGGTACAGCCTCGCAACTTCCTCTCTTGAAACAACCTTCTCTTTTTTACTAACATCGTCAAAGTAAACAAACGTTCCTTTCCCATACCTTATATCTTGGTGCATGCTTCTTTTTTCTTGGGAGACTCATTTATAAAAGTTTGTGTTCACAATACGAAAGCCTTCCGAAGAATTCTCTTATGTAGGAACAATTCCTCTCTTGTTTTCCTCAATCCTGACTAAGTACTTTCCAGGAAGACGAGGACCAGCAGCCGCCAACGCCTTGCCCGCCTTCTCCACCTGAGCCTTATCCACAAACGCGGTAAACACTATTGTTCCAGTTTTTATTTGGGCAGCAGTTCCGATGACTTTTCCAAACGAGTGCGCCATTCCTGTCTGCAAACGATCAGCATGAGCGCCACCAAGCATCTTGTTCTCCCTTAACGCATGGTGCGGAAACACATTCAGCTTCAAAAAATACTCTTGACCAAGCACCTCCTGCAATCTGTTATTCACCACAAGACGCGCAGACTCCAACGCGTTATTCCTAATCTGCAACGAACCACGCGCGACATACTTTACAACATGGGAATACGCCTTGCTCGTGCCCATTCCAAAACGCGCGATCTTATGCGGAGGAAACGAACGAATGTAATTCTTTTTCTTATATTTCGACTTCCTTGTGTAAGGACGCTCCAGCCTTCTATAACACCTAAATGTTCTCAAGCCGACCATAATTTTTTAAGAACAAGAGGCATTATATAAGATTTACTGAACTGTGCACTGTGAAGTCTAAGTCTCTTTCCTAAATCTTGTTTTTTTGTGCATAGGGCATATTGAAGAAGCTTGGGTTATCCATAGGAAAACTAGGTTTGAGGGAGTTGGAGTGTAACTCGTGAAAAGGACTTAGGGCAAAGTTAGATTTATCGAAATTCTTATATATTTATAAGTAGTTACCATTTAGATTAAAATGGAAAGAAATCCAATGTTAGAACGTTATGTCGGACAATATGTGAGAGTTTGTCTTGATAAAGAAGCAATAGCAAGATCAGTAGTGCCAGATATCTTTTATGGAAAAATAACAGGATTTGATACAAACTTTATTGAATTAAGTTTCTGGTCAAATGATTCAGGAATATTTGGAACTAGAGATATTCTAAGAGGAATAGGAGGAGAATTAGACAGACCATTTTATGACTCAGGTAAATCCGTTTCTTCAGTAGAAGCTATAGAACTTCATGAGAATGAAAATCATAGTAGACCTACATTGTTGAATCAGAGAACAATAGTTAGCATAGAAAATTTATTACCTTGATTAATTACACTGTAAAATTCACATTGCACTAAACTGTTTTTTCTAAAAATCATCTTTCACAGCCACAATCTTTTACTGCACCCGAACATAAAGAGCATCAAACACAGCTCTCCTCGGAAAACTTATCCCTATAGGCATTTTCTCTTTACTCAACAAGAACTTTTTGACCAATCGCCTGACCAGGCATTCCTGTCTCGAACTGCACCCTCATCGCGCCCTTGTTCCCGTGCACATTCGTCACCTTACCCTCAAGCTTCTTGTTAGCGGGACTTGCCCATATCACTTTTTTACCTAAGAATTGTCTCGCCTTCTCCCTAGAATCAACAGCAGCGACAGTTAGGATCATCTGGTTTCCATGATACGTCCTCCTGCCACGTCTATAATGCACAATCACGCCTTCCATTCTTTCTCGTACCGTCCACCTCTATAAAAACATTTTCTTTTAAAAAAAGCAAAAAGCCCCGATACATTTATAAGTCTGTCAGCCTCCCACCATCCATGGCCAAGCGCATCGGCGGCACACGCAGAAAAACACGACACAAATTCGCCAAGAACGTCAGACAACGAGGAAAAATCAGCCTCGCCCACTACTTCCAAAGCTTTAGCAATGGAGACAACGTCTGCCTGGTAGCAGAACCAAGCATTCACAAAGGGCTGTACCACGCACGCTTCCATGGCAAGGCAGGCACCATCACAGGAAAACGCGGCTCTTGTTACGAAGTAAAAATCCAAGATTTGAACATGCAAAAAACCCTTATTGTGCACCCCATCCATCTGAGGAGGTTCTAGCCATGGATGTTGACGTCCTCGAACTTCACTCCCTCTCAGCACCTCACCTCAAGGCGAGACTTGAAGCGCTCAAGGAAGCAAACAAAGAACTCAACTTCAGAGCAGCTAAGGTCTTAGAACACCTCAACGAGTTTACAAGCCTCAACCAAGAAAAGGCGGCAGCACTCAAACAAAAAATCCTCGACCTCAACATTCCAAGACTGAAAGACAAACACGCGGACAAAATCCTCGACATCATGCCAACCAATGTCGAAGAAATCAAGGCCCTCTTCAGCGGAGAAAACATCACCCTCAAACAAGAGGACCTCACTAAACTGCTCAACACCCTCAAAGAATAACCATGCTCGGCACTTCCCATGACCACCAAAGAAGAACACGCAATCATCCTGGACTTCCTTCCCAACGGGTACCCTTTCGACCAGCGACCACTCCACAAAAAAACACCCATCGCCCAGGCCTTAGGCAAAGAAACTCTTGTCCTTCTTGAGCTTGTGCCAAAAAAAGACGTCTTCCTCCAGCCGTACGAAGAAGTTTACATTGGAGAAAGCAAACGAGAAAAAATCCATCACATCCTCGGAAGAATCAACCCCTCAAAGCTGACGGAAACCGCACGAGCAGAACTCGGCTTTGTCATCAACGATCTTGTTCTCAAGAGCCAAGCTAAATTCATCAGCTTTATCAACAACGCTGGACCCATTACCACCAGAAGACACCAACTCGAACTCTTACCAGGCATCGGCAAAAAACACCTCCTCGAAATCCTCGAGGCACGCGACCACGCACCCTTCAAAGACTTCGCAGACTTACACAGCCGCGTCAAACTCCTTCCCGACCCTGAAAAGATCATTGTCAGAAGAATCCTCCAAGAACTTGAGGGCAACGAGAAGTATTATTTGTTTGTACGGCCGTAAACCTATAAAACTCTTGAAAAAAAGTACTACTTAGAGTTAATAGCATAATTTTTTAGAGAAGTGAAGAATTTATTTTTTTTTAATTGTGCAAAACTAGAAATCACACGGGCGGAGGCTTAATTAATGTGCAAAGTCGGTATAATAAGAAAGTTTATAAATCAAGGCTAAATTCACACCCTAACCCTTATCCAAGGGAGGAACCTTGACAGAAGAGACCATCAAACCATTCCAGCGTGTCCTCAAAACAGACCTCGAAGGCAACCTTCCCCTCTCTAAAGCCTTGCTTAAAATCCACGGCATCGGCTTCTCCACCGCAAACGCGGTCTGCACAATCCTCAACATCCCAAAAACAAAAAAGGCAGGAGTTCTTACCCAGCAAGAAGTAACCAGCATCGAGGCCTTCTTCGCAGAAAAAAAGGCGCCAGCGTGGATGTACAACCACAGAAAGACCTTTGACACTGGAGAAGACTCCCATCTCCTCGGCCCAGACCTCAAACTCACCCAGGAATTCGACATCAAACGCCTCAAAAAAATCAAATCCTACAGGGGCATGAGACACGCACTCGGACAACCAGTAAGAGGACAACGCACAAGATCCCACTTCAGACACGGACGAGCAGTCGGCGTCCTCAAATCTAAGATAGCAAAAGCCGCAGCAGCCGCAGCACCAGCAAAGCCTGGAGCAAAAGAGGCAAAGAAGTAACTATGGGGGACCCGCGCAAAATCAGAAAAAAATACAAAGGACCAGGACACCCCTGGAAACGCGATAGACTAGAAGCAGAAAGAGTCCTCAAAAAAGAGTACGGACTGAAGAACAAGACCGAACTCTACAAGACAGAATCAAAGCTCAGAAGATACACCGGCCAAGCAAAAAGACTCATCAAAGACAGGGCATTAGCCCAAGCCGCACTTGAAGAACACCAACTCTTGCAGAAGCTCTACAGGCTCTGCTTGGTCGAAGAAAAGGCGCAGCTTGAGGACGTGCTCTTACTCAACGTCAGAAACCTTCTCGACAGAAGACTCCAAACACTCGTCCACAAACACAACCTCTCACTCACCTCGAAACAAGCCAGGCAATTTATCGTTCACGGACATGTTCTTGTGAACAACCAAAAAATAGACGCGCCCTCTTACCTTGTCTCACGAGCAGAAGAATCCAGCATCACCTTCAACACCCTCTCAACGCTCGCAAGCCAAGACCACCCAGAACGAGCTAAAGAACGCAAGACAAAACAAGCGCCGTCAGAAGAGAAAAAAGAACTCGTAGAACTTAAGAAAGTAGAAGAAGTAGTCGGAGCTGTCGTACAATGAAAGAAACAAAACTCCACTGGGGCATCGCGCACATTTACTCCAGCTACAATAATACAATCATTCATCTTACCGACTTGTCTGGAAGTGAGACTCTTGGGAAGGCGTCAGGAGGCATGGTGGTCAAAGCGCACCGCATGGAATCCTCACCCACCGCAGCAATGAACGCAGCAAAAATCGCTGCAGAACAAGCGCGAGAAAAAGGCATCAACGCCCTCCACATCAAAGTCAGAGCGCCAGGCGGACACAACGGGCCAACAAACACCGGACCAGGAGCAAACGCTGCAGTCAGGGCTCTTTCTAGATTAGGATTTAGGATCGGGATCATCGAAGACACGACACCCTTACCCCACGATGGGTGCAAGAAGAAAGGTGGAAAAAGAGGAAGACGGGTGTAAGGTTTTTTATGACAAGAGAACAAATTCATATTAGAGATCCTGGTCTTGAGACGAGAGCAAGAGAAGCACTTCACAACTTATCTGAAACCGGAATCATTCTTAAAATTAGCGGATCTCCAATAGATGCTCAAAGATATATCCATATTGCTCAGGATAGAAGTGTTCATGGCGAACCCTTCGCACTTATCATGCCTTCACGAGGAGCAGAACTAGAATTAGTCTACGTTCCTTCATCTCCCTTATCGGTGCTTTCCCTAAGAGCAAACAAAAGCTGGTTTGAGGTAGAAACTTCCCCCTATAGATTTATCATCTCGCCAGACGATCGATGGGACGCAACACATAAAAAAGATGATTGGGTTGAACTTCCTTATCCTCTTCAGTGAAATCATTTCAGCAATCCCAACGCCTCGTCCAACTTCTTTCCGCCGAAAATGACAGCCTTCAACGCGTTGGTTATAGCCAATGGCTTTTCACACTGCCATACATTCCTCTTCACAATAATTCCAGCAGCACCAGCACGCGTCGCATCATGCGCCTCCCTCACCACAGCCTCAGGCGTCGCCCGCTCATTCGTCATCACAAACACCTTTGACGCAGCAGCAGCCTTCACCACCCACTTGAACCCTAAAAAATCACGATTATAGGATAAACACACACCATGCGCTCCCAACTCTAACCCAACACGAGCACCATAGGCCAACAAGTCGGCGTCCACCTCATTCTGAATGAACGGTCCTTTCGGACACACCCACAGCATCAACGGCAACCCATACTCCTGCGCCTCTTCCTGTACTTTAGAAAACTCTTTTACCATCACGTGCTCATGCGGACTCCCAAAATACACCTTGTACAAGGCAGCCTTCGCCTTCAGATCAACGGCCTTCTTCACAGAACACACCTGGCCAGCGTACGGCTCAGTCTTCGAAATTGACGTTCGGCCGTTCAAACGCACGATCAACGGAACCTTAAATTGGTAGTGCTCAACGTAAAACTCAGCCACACCCTTGTTCAAAATCAAGCCATTGTACCCACCCTTCACCGCGACATCCATCCCAAACGACGGATCAACAGTATCAAGCGTGAAGTCTTTCGGCCCAACATCCAACCCCTCATCAAGCGCCAAGAACACACCCTTCTTGTTTGTCAAGATCTCGTCAAACTTGTACACGCCATCACCTCTTTCTTTTCTTTTCATCATTCCTTATAAGGATTATGCTTTCAAACAGATTGAAGAAATTTAAAAATTTTTCATGGAAAAACCTTAAATACAAGCACAAAACAAACGCTTCAAAAATTCCACGGAGGAATCAACAATGCAACAACGATACAATAGAATTAGATCAAAAGAATACATAGCGAAAGAAATTCGAGAAGCGCAACACTATGACGCAAGGGAAGATAATACAAAAGAAGACCAGCCCATTATTCTACCAGACCCTTTTCAATACACCCCTATCACGAAGCCAGAAAACCCTCTCACACAACAACTAAGGGTAGAACTCTCAGACCGCTTAGAAGAACAAAACTAATAAAACCCTTCTTCTTTCTTTTTTTATGAAACTTAAGCTCTTTTTCTTTCTTGTCTTTCTCGACCAACTTACCAAGACCCTCACCCAAGGCGTTCACTCCGAACTTCTTCCTTTCTTCGCAATCACCTCCATAACCAACACAGGAACAGCATTCGGCCTCTTTTCCTCAAACAATTTTCTTCACCTTATCTTGACAGCGCTTCTTCTCGGCATCAGCCTTTACCTTTACAAAAAAGAAAGCTCACTCCGCCAAGGACTCCTCTTCATCTTAGCGGGAGGCACAGGCAACCTCTTAGATAGAATCTTTCGAGGACACGTCTTAGACTTCTTGGATTTCAAACTATGGCCTGTTTTCAATCTTGCGGACACGTTCATTGTCTTAGGGGTAGCGTATTGCCTTTATTCTCTTTACAAAGAACACCGAGAACCAACAGGCTTTAAATAACACTTCTGCCCTAAAAAAAATCATGGACGTCACCATCTACACCACTCCGACCTGCCCATGGTGCCAAAAAACAAAGGAATTCCTCACACAAAGAGGCGTTCTTTACAAAGAGGTCAACGTCCTGGATAACGAGAAAGCAGGAAGAGACATCATGGCACGATCAGGGAACACGGGCGTTCCACAGATAGAAATCAAAGATAATGGACAAAGCACCATTGTTGTTGGCTATGACACCGCCGCGCTAAAAAAAGCCCTTAAATTAAAATAATCAAGAAGACTTTGCTATCTTCTCAATCTCCCTCAACCTTAAATCAATATTCTCCAAACGTTGATTGATTAAATCCAACTTCGCAAGCACAAGACTCATCTCACCATCAGCTAGCGCCCTCTCAGGCTCACGATCAAACGCAGGACGAAGAGGCTCCTCATCCAAAGGCTCAGCAGGCTCAAGATCAAGACCTAAGTCCTCCTCTCTTTTTTTCTTAAAAAAACCTAATAATCCCACGCCCTTCTCCGAGCACGACTTCTTAATAACCTTTACGCCAGCCACTTCCATACATTTATATAATCCCAACCACCTAAAACCCTTTTAAAAAATGGCAAAAAAAGAGCTGTTAACCTTTTCTGAAATAGAGGATAAACTCAAAGCACTCGACAACGAAGGAAAGAAAAAAGAATTTCTCAGAAACCTGTACACGGACGAGGCCTACAACAACCTCAAGAAAAAAATTGTAGAAGTTTACGCGCCCCTGCTCCTTAAAAAACCAGTCGACCAATATGAGCTCGTTTATGACTCATTAACAGAAGGCCTCGAACCCATCTACTACTGGATCTTAGACTTCATGAGAGACACCAGCCCCGGAGGACTAGGATTACGTGTCTTCAAAGGACCAGAAGAGTACGAAGCCTCAGTCACCTCAGGTTACTTCGGAGAAATAGGCCAACGCGCAACCCAAATGCAACAAAAAGCAGCAGAATATCTCGGGGCCATTAACCAAGTTATCAAATCCATTCTCAACCTCTTATATGATCTTAAAGAATTCGAGATAAGAATCAACCTCTACAAAGACCTGAAGAGCGATGATGACGCGACACGACGAGGAGCACTCTACTCCCTGAAAGCGCTTTGGATGGATACGGTAGACGCGAAAAAAGGACGAGGAAGCATCAACCTGCTAGCGCAAGACTTACAATTTGCGACGATCAGAGACGCATTCTTCTATGTAGAAAAACCAGAACGCGTCGAGGTTTTGGACCTTAATAAAAGAGTCAAGAATATTCTTACAGTCAAACTCAGAGACTTCAACGACTGGATGGAGAAAAGCGACATAGAAATAAAAAAACGCTATGACATCGAACGCGCCTACCTCAAATCACAAGTAGGATCCTTGAAACTCTACGCAGGCTGGGCCAAACCCTACCTTAGAGCAGCACAGAAACTTAAAATGAAAGAATTCAACATCCCAGATATTGTCAACTCATTCAGCAACATCGAAATCAAACTCAACCTCGTCGGAAACAGCCAACCCTTAAGCCCGCCGCAGCTCCACCCCACCTATAAAGACATCAAACTGAAACACCAATACCACGCCGTCCTTGTAACAGACATGGACTTCAGAGGCGTGCCCTCAGCAGTCACCACCCAAGGAGGCAAACAATACGTCCACGGAGGCAGAGCAGAAATCAAATTCAAGTCCTACGCCTTTGATGAAATAGAGCTTTCAGCCATCGAAGCACGAGAACTGTACGAAGATATGAACCTCGTCGATGAATGGGTTGGCGTCAGCCTTGAAGAACTTGACAAAGAGATCCAAGCCTACCTCACCCCGGCAAAGGAAGAGAAAAAAGAAGAAAAAAAGGAGTTTAACATTGAATGGCCGTTCAAAGGCACCTTCGAAGGATTCAAGCACATTCTCTCCCCACTCCAAGACCTGGCAGAAAAGCTCGTCAAAACATCACCACCAACCGAGATCATTGAAAGCGACGTCAAAGCACATGCGGCGGAAACATCCAAGACACTTCTCTTTGTCTTGTACAACATTTACAAAAAATCACATGGCATGCTTTCAGTGTAAATCATCCATTACCCTTATCAACTTTTCAGCATTTTTTTCAATCATCCCCTCATCACCCTCAGTCACAAGCACATGATCAAACTCACCCTCAGCCTTAAGCTCTTCGTCAACAGCCTTTGTTCTCTCCTCAATATCGCTCTCCTGACGCTTCCTCAACCTCTTTCTTATCGTCGCCTTTTTCACTTTCAGAAAAATAAACACCGCCTTGATTCCGGCTCTTTTAATCTTCAACGCGCCTCTCACATCCATAATCTTCACAATACTCTTGCCTTCCTCAATACTTTTGAAGGAGTTTAATCCCGTGCCATATAAATTTCCATACACCTCACTCCACTCCAAAAAATCACCACTCTCCACCATTCTCAAAAACACCCTCTTCTCAACAAAAAAATAATCTCTCCCGTCGACCTCCTCTAGCCTTGGTTTCCTTGTTGTGTAGGAAATCGCTCTTATAGTGTTTGGACGACGTTTTAACACAACATCAACAAGCGCAGTCTTACCAGCGGCACTCACACCAGACACAATAAAGATCCTGCCCTTCATCATCTCACTCAAAGAACAACCCTTATAAATCCTTTTCCAAAAAGAAAATATCACATGAACCACAAAGCATTCAACATCTACGCACTTTCCGTCCTCCTCACACTCATTATTACCCGGATTTTTCTCAGCATCTCCCCAGAAACAAACTTCTACCTCTTAGGTTATAATATCCATCACCTCTATACTGGACTCTTCCTTCTCATCCTTCTCCTTCCCTTTCTCCTCTTCCACAAGAGCAACATCATATTCTTTCTCTTAGCAGGCGTCGCAACAGCCCTCATCCTTGACGAATTCGTCTATTTGCTCTTTACTAACGGAACAGACGCAGCTTATCTCGGAACTGTATCGCTCTGGGGAATGATTCTTTTTAGTATATTCTATCTGCTTTACACTTACCTCATTGTTAAATCTTTTAAATAATTCTGTTTTCTTAAAATTCTAAACTGCTCTGGCGTTAACTTCTTCTCCCATTCTTCCTCAGAAACAGGCATTTTCTTCATACAGATTTTTACAAAAAGTTATTTAAATAGTTTTAGCCATATAAGGCCCTTCCTTCTTATACCCTAATTTTCTATAATATTCTTTTACACCGATACCAGAAATAACAAGCATTTTCTCCTTTCCTTTTTCCTTCGCAATTCTTTCAGCAGCTTCCATCAATCTCTTCCCGAAACCACGATGCTGCAGGCTCTTCTCAGCTCGCTCACCCAACGGCAACGCATCAGAATAAATATGCAACTCCCGGATAATCGCACTCTTTTCTGTAATCTCCTCCCTCAAGCACTGCGAAGGAAAACGTACCCTACAATACCCTATTAAAACATTATCTTTTTCTAAACTAATAAAAAACTCCTTACCTTCACTTGCCTCATACTCCAAAACTTTCACTTCAGGATTTTCAACACTTTTAAAACCAGCCTCACGACAACGAATGCACTTACAATGAATATTTTCTTTCTTGCATATCTTCTCGACTTCCTGCCTCAAATTCGTCTTAATTGGGCCAGCGTCAATCACCGTACTCGCAATATCCCTCTGCACACGCATAATTCGAACATACTCAGGAACAAACATTTTAAAAAAAGCAATCGTCCTCGCGGCCCTCTCCACAGAGATCTCCCCATACTTCCCACGCTTCCACAACTCAAATAACGGCGTCCCTTTAATAACAAGACAAGGATAAATCTTTACCATGTCAGGCCTAAACTCTGCATTCTCAAACAATTCTTTCAAACCCAAAAGATCTTTTTCCTCATCTGAACGAGGAAGGCCTAGCATATAATGCCCGTTAATCTTAAAACCCAAATCTTTCAACACCCTTATTGACTCCTTCGTCTCCTCCACAGTGTGACCCCTGTTTAATCCCTGAATAATGTCCTCATACACTGTCTGAATGCCGACTTCCACTCTAGTACAGCCTTGTCTTAACATCTCGTTCCCCTCTTTTAACAACCCCCAATCAGGCTTCGTCTCAATCGTTAACCCGATACAGCGAATCTTAGAGTATTCATTCCTTTCCTGTTCCCTCTCTAACTCCGAAGTTCCTTTCAACCCCTTTATCTTCTCATGAATCCTCTTTGTTCTCTCAGCATCCTTAATTGAACCAGGCAATTCAAAAAACTCCTTGAACATCTCATACTCAAACTCACCCTCTTTAGAAAAAAACCTTTCAGAAAAATCATTCATCGCCTTAAAAATATTTGCAATAAAATCATCCTGATACTCTCTCGCTAACGCAGGAAACGTCCCTCCCTGAATAATCACATCACACTTCTCAGGAATCCTTCCCAAAATAACATACTGCTCTAATCTGTTAAAAACAATAAGATAAGGATCATAATTTGCTCTTATCGCTCTCATTGTTGAAGGCTCATGGCCAGTATAACTCTGCGGAACATCACCAAAAACAGAGTTTGGGCCTCCACAACAGAATATGCACTTTCCATGACTACATGCAAAAGGAGCACTCATTACAGCAATCGGAAAAACACCAGAAGCAGTTCTCCTAGGCTTTGTAATTAATTGTGATGCGTATTTTTTTCTTTCTTCCTTGGATAATTCATTAAGAATTTCAATATTTGTCAGCATCTTCGGAAGATGGTACTTTTTAGAAACCTCACCTTTCGCCCTCTCTAAAGGTATGCCCTGCTCAACTTTTATCAACAACTCTTGAGCTGCTTCTTTCATAAACTTCGTGAAGAACTAAAGTTTATAATAGTTTTTACTTATCCTTACGTACCAACCTTTTTTAGATCGTACATTACCTTCTCATATTTTTGTATTGACGCCCAATATTCAGCTTCTGGGGTTCCTTCCAGCGCGGAACCATATCTTTCTTTTAAAGATTCAATAGCTTCTCGCATTCTCCTCTCAAAAATTTCTCTCTTTTCCCCCTCTGAATAGGAAACAGAATCCCTGAGAAACTGCTGGTATCTGAGTAAGTGAGAAATCTCAGTTAAAAACTTAATTCGACGCTCCAAGGGAACATCATCCGGCATTCTCTTTCTGGTACTCGCACCTTAATAAACCTGCCGCCATCAAAAACAAATAATTTATAAAAAAACAAAGGACTCCAAACTCCATGGCAAACTTCATTATCCTCTACTTCCAAGACCTTAAAACACTCAAGGACGCCTACCAAGCACTTCAGCTCCCACCAGAAGACACACATTTTCTTTTTATCATCGATACCCTCACCCATGAAGAACAGCAATCCTTCGTACATAATGTTAATATTCACCTTGACTACTCGTGTCAGATGAACACCAGCACAGAAAAAGACATCCTCAAGAACATCCAGTATATGTCAGGACAAGACGGAGACGATGTTTACATCCTCAAAAACGGCACAACAATCAAAAAAACACTGAACCTTTCTGCACAAACTATATAAACCTCCAAACAGAATACCCTTTCATGAAAGAGGTGAAGCCACCACTCAGACAACCCGCACCTTTCTGGAAGAGACTCTTCGCTTACCTTCTTGACTTAGCGCTCATCAACCTTCTTGTCGTCTATCCTTTTAGAGATCAACTTAAACAGTATTCAACTTACGCTGTCTTAACCAGCAGCGTCCAAGACACAACTCTCGCAGTCATCATGTTCATCGTCATCACCCTCACCTACCTTTACTTTATCATCTTAGAACACAAGACAGGCCAAACCCTAGGAAAAATACTCTTCAAGATTCGCGTCGTGTCAACAACAGGGACACTTACCTTGAGACAAATCCTCATAAGGAACATCACCAAGCCCTTTCCCATTGTTTTATTTGTAGACACCTTGTACAAATTCTTCTCTAAAGGAAACCAACGACTCTTTGAAAAATTCAGCTCAACCCAGGTGGTAGCACAGCCATGAACAAGTGGATAACTCTCCTCCTCGCGTCCCTAGCACTCTTTTTCCTCGCGAATGTCAGCGCACTCTTCCTCACAGACGTCACAACAAGCATCAGCAAGAACAACGTCATCATCATTCCCCTCTATGGCGTCATCACCATTGACAACGCAGAGCGCGGTCTCATTGGTTCAAACAGCGTCATCGCGGACGAAGTCGTCGCAGAACTCAAAGACGCAGAAAAAGACACGAACATCAAGGCAATCATCCTCGAGATCAACTCCCCAGGAGGATCAGCAGTCGCCTCAGCAGAAATCGCACATACTGTGAAAAGCCTGAACAAAACAACCTACGCGCTCATCAGAGACGTCGGGGCATCAGGCGCCTACTGGGTCGCGTCAGCAACAGACAAGATCATAGCCTCACCACTCTCCATCACAGGATCAATAGGAGTTATCTCATCTTACTTAGACTTCTCGGACCTCTTCGACAACTACGGCGTCGAATACCAACGCCTCGTCGCAGGAAAATACAAAGATGTTGGAACACCGTTCAAAGACCTTACCCCAGAAGAACGCATCATCCTCGAAAAAAAACTCGAGACAGTTCACAAGGCTTTTATCGACGAGGTTGTGGCAAACAGGAGGATCCAGCAAGACATGGATAGAATAACCACAGGAGAATTCTTCCTCGGCACAGAGGCACTTGACCTCGGATTAGTGGACGCTCTCGCAACAAAAGAAGAAGCGCTTGAAATCATCAAGAAAGATCTAGGCCTAGAGGACATGAACATCATCGAAAAGAAAAAACAACAATCGTTCCTAGCTCTCCTCGCGCAGCAAGTACCTCTCTCTCTTGGAAGAGGATTCGCAGCAGAAGTCCTAGACAGAAGCACAGAACAACCAGCAGTCAGGATTGAAGCACGCTAAGTGAACCTTTATGACCACATAAATCGAACACTTTAGAGAGCTTTTGATATTACTCTTTCAACAAGATAACTATTGAATAAACTAAAAAAATAAGAATAGCTCAGTACTGAAACCAAGGTCTTTAGAAAAACAACAAACCTTTTTAACCTAATATACACCTTCTTTCTTGTGCAGGCTAGGCGGGCAGGATAGGCCTCTGCCACCTCCTAAACGGTCTTCAGGGAGCCGAACGCACAAGCAAGCGCGAGCACGCTCAATGGTCCTTCGGACAACCATGACTTCCTGTCCTACTTGGTTGTCACGCTTGCGAACCGGGTGAGATCTGGAAAGAAGCAACCCTAAGCATCCATGGCAACGCTCTTAGGGAAGCGGGAACGAGGAATCCCAAGGGACACACCAGCGAGGATGCCTTGCCGTGAACTTGTCGCACGCCTGCACTTTCCATGATCAAAGAACTCATCCAAAAAATAAAAGAGAAAAAGCCTCTTCACAGGCTCGATGACCCATTCGTAGAAGAGCATATAATAAAATATTTTATTCTCAATCCCAACATCAAAAAGAGGCTTGAGGCAACAACACCGGCACACTTAGAAAAATCAAAGCACTTTAAAGCCACAGTCAAAGCAGTCAGAAAAGAACTCAACAGGGTTTACGGCACCTTCTGGGAGGAAGGAACAACTTTCTCATCCCACCAATCCACAAGAGAACGCTCAACAATTTACCCAACACTCTACAAAAGAATTTTTACAATTACAGGAACGCCACGAAGCATCCTCGACCTCGGCTGCGGCCTCAACCCCCTCTCTTATCCCTCCATGAACTTCAAGGGAATGTACACCGCAACAGAACTCACCAGCAAAGACTGCGAGCTCTTACAAAACATCTTCGAACAACAAGGCATCAAGGGAAAGGTCGTCCGCGTCAACCTCCTCAAAGAAACAGCCCTTCCAAGGGCAGACATGTGCTTCCTCTTTAAAATACTGGACGTTCTCGACAGCAAGAACCACAAACTTTCAGAAAGAATCCTCAAAAGCTTGAACTGCACCTGGATCATCGTCTCGTTCTCAACAACAACACTCAGACACAGAATAATGAACGTTCCAAGACGGGGATGGTTCGAACGCATGCTCAATAGGCTTCAATGGAAATACCACACCATCACTTTCGAAAACGAAATCTTCTACCTTATCCGGCGGTAATCGTCTCATTCAACTGACTCAACGACTGGCTGAACTTCAACGACAACGGACCAATATTCTTCACCACCACCTCATACAACTTATCAAGGCTAATCTGCAACAACAACTCCTTCAACGGCCCACTACAATAATCATTAATATTCTCAATCTTACTCAACAACTGCTGACTAAGCAGCGTCCGAGGAACACTACACAACATCCCCTTTCCTTCTAAGGCCTTCTTTAGGCTCGCGCTCGTTCCTTCGTTAAGCTTTAGCAATGAAATCTTTATCATACAATTCTCCTCACCCTCGATCTTCTTCTCGCCTTTTACTTCATACAAAAAAACATTCCCCTGTTTCGTCACCTCCGCCTTCACACGATCACACTCAGCAGCATTCTCATCAAAACAAACCTCGTCCTCGCCACAATCCTTCGTGTGCACCACCACAATCAACACAACGAGCGCCACAACCAATGCCCCTAAGATAAAAATCTTCTTCCTCAACTCTTTCTCCATCCATCACTTAGAAAAAAGGCGCTATAAAAAGCTTACTCAAGATCCTTCTGCGTCAACAAACGAATCTTCGTCTCATTCGGACGCACTTTCGAGCTCGTCGCGACCACAAAACCGGCGTGACAGTCCTCAGCAGCGTCCACGATCTCCTTTGTAATGCTGCCATCAAACACAACGGCATGCACATTCTGCAACTCACCCAACGTCGTCTCCAACTCGCTCGTCGGAACCTTTCCAAGAATCTTTCCCTCTTTATCCAAGATGTACGCGCCACGCGTACCCACAAGATCATACAGCTTCTCCCTAAAATTGGAGACATCAACCTTCTCCTCACTCTTCTGAGCTTGCGCAGGGGCAGCACGCTGCACAAACTCCCGTTGCCCAGCCTTCCTGTACCCTTGCTGAATCAACTGCGGCTTCCTCGCGCCATTCGCCTCAAACTTAAACTGCTCAGCAGCAATCTTCGCGCGCAACGCGATATGAATCTCTTTCTTCGTTAACTCCTCCACCTCCTTTCCCTCGGGAGCCTTTGTAATATAATCCAACTCACTCGTCGCCATTAACTCACGCAAAATAAGATCACCACCACGATCACCATCAACAAACGCAGTCACAACTTTTTGTCTGCACAACTCCTTGATAGATTCAGGAACACTTGTCCCGTTCATCCCAACCACGTTCTTAATCCCCTGCTTCAACAGGTTCAACACGTCAGCGCGACCCTCAACAAGAATCACGTCCTCAGCATCACTCACCCCAGGACCAGCAGGAAGCCGCTCAGGACCCCACTCTGTCACCTCCATCATCCGCACACTCTGCGCAACCTCATCGGTAATTTCTTGGGAGTCTGGAAGCACTGAAGACTGCAACTTCTGCAACAACTCCTTCGCCCTTTGAATCACAAAATCACGTTTACTTACACGAACGTCATCAATCTTCTCCACATGCACGTGGGCATTACAAGGACCAATCCTATCAATCGTTTCCAGCGCAGCAGCAATGATCGCTGTCTCAGCCTTGTCCAAACTACTTGGAATAATAATATGACCAGAACTCTTGCCATTCGCAACATCCAATCTTACCTCAATCCTGCCAACCTTTCCAGAGCGCTGCAACTCTCTCAGCTCAAGATCAGCACCGAGAAACCCCTCAGTCTGGCCGAAAATCGCGCCAATTACATCGGGCTTGTCAACCGTACCCTCAATCTGAATCAACGTATCTATGATGTACTTTGCCGAAACAGGACTTACTTTCCCCATATAGTTTCCCCCCAAAAGCTTTCCTAGAACAAAGGACTTCTCATATTTCGCAAGAGGGAACAGGCCCTCCTGACCTTTACAACATGATACGAATGATGAACAGTACTCTTGTTCTCTGAGCCTTTTTGAATATGAATATAGCCCGACATTAACTCCCAAGCCTCATCGCTTGATCGTTGTATCGTCAGCTCCGTTGAGTCTTTCTCATGACGGGCCAATTAGGAGAAAGCACCTTAACCTATATAAAGCTTCCCCCAACAAAAATCCTATAAAAATAGCTTAAGCCAATCAATCAGCCTTGAAATATGCCTTTACCATCTCCATAAAGCCTTCAGCCTCCCTTTTGGCCATTCTCTTTATCTCGCTGTCTTTCTCAGTCGCAATGAACTTGTCGAAAAAGCCACGCAAAAACCTCTTTACAGGCTTTCCCTTCCATGTCTCCTCATAATCCCTCTCCACCTCCACATCCAAAGAAACCTTGATCTCAGCCTCAACAACCTTCTTTCCACCAACCATCGCCTCCTTCGCGTTCGAAACGCTAATTATAGGCTTCACCACAAGCTTATGATACTCGTCCAGTTTCTTTCCGCCTTCCCACTTCATCGTCGTGTTCTTTCCAGCATCAGAAGCCTTTGCTTGGTATCCTTTCTCAAAAAGATCGTACCCATTCTTTCCGAACCACTTCTTCACATACGCCTGCAACTCTTTCACATAAACAGCACCTTGATACGAAAACTCGCGCTCCTTCACGATCGTCTCAGCAACCTTTACCATTCTTTTTTCTCTCCCATTCACTTACATAAACTTTTCTATTTGAAACGGTACAAGGCCAGAAAGCCCTTCGTTTCATCCATCACTTTTTCTGTGTCTTTGTAGAGCTCGATTTTAAACTTCTCAATCTGGTCAGCGATAATAAACTTCTCATACACGCGCCTGAACAAGCTCTGGTCACTCCAGTCAGGAGGATTCTTTCCGTTCCTCACCAAGCTTGAAGAAAACGTTAACTCAAGATCACCCTTGTTCAACTTTATCTTGCCAGAAGGACGGTCCAACTCAACTTCATTCAACCCAACGATCAAGAACTTCACCTCCAGCTCCATCCTCAGGTACTCATCAACCTCGCTCTTCGAGGCCATCCACGTGATATCCACAACCTTCCCAAGAGGCTTCACCCGCTCTGCGTACCTCACCTCCTTCACACTCTTAAACCTCTGCCGCTTTATCCAAGCCTCCAGCTTTTTGTACAACAACAATAAATCAAACGCGCCAGAATACTTAATCCTCGCCTCTTTGATAATGGGATCCGCCTCAGCCATTAGCTACCTCTTTCAAGAAGCTGATTAATAAAACTTCCTCATTCCTCGAACGCGTCCTTAATCGCGCCGTAAATCTCGTCAGCATTCTGCTTCACAGGATCCAAATACATCCTCTCAATCCTCTCTTTCACGAAATACTTCAAATAAAAATCCAACAACGAGCGGTGTAGCTTTCTCATCCACCACTCATTTTTATAATCAAGAATCACATTCGCCGTCAACGTTAAGTCAACATCACCCTTATCCAACTGCTTTCCCTCTCTCTTGACCTTGTTCAAATTCTCAAACTTTATCTCAACCGTGATCTCACCTTTTCCAAACGCGTCAAGTTTTTTCTCATACTTAAACTCAAACTTCCGCTCATGACCGTACTTCTCAGGCTTCAACGACTGCTCCTTCTCGACAAACGTGTACCTTAAATCCTCACCAGCCTTCCTCGCAATTTTATACACAGCCTCGCTATCAAATACACACTCAGAAAGACTAAATCTTCTTTTCGCGACTTCCTTCAAGATCATTAAGAACCTTCACTTTACGCTGTTAATAAGCTTTTTGCTGCAACACACACTCTTCGCACATCCCTCTTGCACCAACACGACGAAGTAGCGTGAACGCGCCACACTCCTTACACTCACCCTCACTTCTGTCTTTTGGAATGCCCTTCATGATCACGCGCTCCTCAACCATAATCTCCAATAATTCAGGCTCCACCCTCAAGATGTCTGTCGCTGTTACCAATCCCACAATCTTGCCTTCCCTATCGACCACGGGAAGCCTTCTCACTTCCTTCTCGCTCATCAACTTAATCGCGTCAAGCACATCCATATCCGGCTTCACAACAACAACATTCGTGTTCATCACCCCACTCACAGCAACCTTCTCGGGATCAATACCAGCAGCAATACTCTCCACACAATCCTTCTCAGTCATGATCCCCTTTAAAACACCATTCTCCTCAATCAACAAACTTCCCACCCTACCCTCAATCATTTTCTTCGCGCACTCCCTCAACGTTGTCAATAGGCTAACCTTCACTGGAAGGCGCGTCATGACTTCCATCACGCTCAAGGTTCGCTTTCTCATGATCGCGATGAAGATTCAAACCTTAATAAGTTCTTCCCTTTCCCAACGATACCTTTAAAAGAATTCTCACTTGAGGACCCTTCTATGAATCTGCGACAAAAAGGTCTAGAACAAACAAGGCAACAGCTTAAAACAAGCTTTACCAGAGACATCCTTATCATCCAAACCATCCGCACCATCGACGAACTCATAACCATCATCAACACGCTGCTTGAAAACCTCAGGGAACGCTACGGTTATTACGCGCCAAGAATTGCGAAACAAGAAGACACAGAAACACTCCTCAGCGCAGTCAAGACAAAACAACAAGACGACCTCGGCGTTTCCTTCACAGAAGAAGACCTTCTCAGTATCCAACACCTCGCAACAGCCATAGAAGGTCTCACCAATCTCGAACAACACCAAGAAGCGTACCTTGAACGACTCATGAAAGGTGTTTGCCCAAAGCTCCAAGAGGCAGCAACCTGCACGATCGGAGCACGACTCCTCAGCCGCGCAGGATCTTTAAGGCACCTCGCAGAACTTCCCTCCTCCACTATCCAAGTGCTTGGCGCGGAACGCGCGCTCTTCAGACACCTCAAAACAGGAGCGAAGGCACCAAAATTCGGTGTCATCTTCAGCCATCCCTCTCTTACCGAGGCACAAGAAAAAGGAAAGACAGCACGCAAACTCGCAGGCAAAATAGCGCTCGCAGCACGACAAGACTACTATGGCCATCACTAAAACAAAATATTACAATGTTTACGAACTCTGGAAAGGAAACAGGAGAATCCTCCTGACCAGGAACCTTACTCCAGGAAAGAACTTCTTCAGCGAGCGGCTGCACCAAGAAGACAGCGAAGAATACAGAGAGTTTGACATCACCAGATCAAAAATAGCAGCAGCCATCGCAAAAAAAATCAACATGCTTCCCCTGAGACAAGGAGACACCGTCCTTTACTTAGGAGCAGCACACGGTTACACCGCAAGTTTTGTTTCTGACATTGTCGGCAAGAACGGCTTTGTGTTTTGTCTGGACTTCGCGCCAAGAGTGGTGAGAGATCTCTACTTTGTTTGTGAAGTAAGGGAGAACATGACGCCAATTCTCGCGAACGCCAGCCATCCAGAGACTTACAAAGACCTGGTGAGCAAGGCGGACGTTCTCATCCAGGACATCGCGCAAAAGGCGCAAGTAGAAATTTTGTTCAAGAATCTCCAATTCCTCAAACCACAAGGATACATCCTCTTTTCAGTCAAAGCGCGCTCCATCGACGTCACAGAAAGGCCCTCAACCGTCTTTAAGGAAGTAGAACAAAAACTTAGAACAAGGCTCAAAATCCTCGACAAGAAAGACCTGAGCCCATTAGAAAAAGACCACATGATTTTTTTATGTCAGGTCAGGTAGTTACTCCTCTAATTGCCTGATTCTTTCTAACGCATACTTGTGCGCAACTTTAGATCCAACAAGCACACCGCGACGATTCGTCGGATTTTTTATTAACTCTTGATAATCAAACTGCTCTCCAGACAAATCAGTGAATCTTCCCTTGGCTTCGCGCACTATTAAATCAATCCCGCAAAGGTCCCAAAGCGACATTGGAGACTCTCTTGGGCATACATACAAACTTGCCCTGCTCATCGCAACTTCAATAGCTTTTAAAGAACTGCTCATCAGTCTTACTTGATCAGGCTCTACTTCTAACTGTTCTAAAATTCTTTGTAATTCTGGAGATCTTCTTGAAGAAGAGACTACCACTGAGAAATCAGATGGCTCCCTCATCAACATGCGATAGGATCTTTCTCCCTTCCTATAAAAAGCTCCCGCTCCCATTCTGGCATAGACAATCTCACCTTTTGGGATATTCACCGTGACCCCAGCTACGGGAACATACACCCCACGAATCTTTACGAGTGATCCCCCAATCACACCATAATCCTCACCTAAACCTCCTCCAACCACACGCGAGCCATCCAAAGGGTCCCAGACAAAAATCTTTTCTTTTTCTAAATCTTCCTTATAATCGCGATTTTCTTCCTCAATAATCAATCCATACTCTGGAAATCTAGCGGATATCATCTCCCTAATCTTCTCAGAACTTCTCAAATCACCATTCGTAAGAATTGTTTTATCTTTTTTTCTTGTTGATTTTTTACTTTGTCTCGTGTGTTTTATTACGCGCGTTGCCTCCTGCGCTACATCAACCATACACTCTAGCATACACTCCAATTCCCTTTCGAAACTCTTTATCGCCATTGAACAAGTCCCTTATCCTTTAAAAATTTCATTTGATCACGCAACTCTTTTTTCTTATCTTTCGAAAACTCTTTTTTCAAATATTCTTTACTATTTTCAAGAATCAATTCATAAACTCCCTGAAGCGCTTCTAGAATAAACACATTCGCAACCTTAGGCTCGTAGGGTCTTGTACTTACTTTTACTGAATCGTAGGCATCGCCTAACAATGCCGGATTATGATACTCTTGAAAACGCTGACCCCTCCGCTCATCTGTTAAAATCTCCATGAAACGGCTATGGTGGTATCCACCAATATGATTATCTGCATTTGTCCCTAACCTGTTTAACAATTCGTAAATTAAAACTTCTGCAAACAAAGACACATTCTTCTCAACATCTGTTCTTACCTGTCCTCGATACAGGAATCTCTCACTTTGCAATTCGGCAACAATCCTCCGATCCTGCTCAACGCTTTCCAAATACCAAGTAAACATTTCCTCAGGCTTAAGCATAGCTATATTATTTCCTAAAATCATTGCCTTCGCAAGCTCTGGAGGCATTAACCCCGCTTTATCTGGATCAAGAATAACACTCCGCGACCCCTCTCCAAATAGCCGTATAGATCCTTTGGAAAATATAAAATTGTGCGGATATTCATCACGCTGACCATACCTGTATCTGTTAATATCTGTGATACGCTGAACTCCAGGAGAGACAGGATTTGAATTATCCCTTAATTCTTTTTCTAATTGATTCAACTTCTTTTTTATTGCACTCGGAATTTTTTGCTTGCGAACCGATTCTAACTTTACCTTGGATCTTGGAGTGCCTAACGCACACCACACATAGTAAGATCTTGCGTGACGTACCAATCGATCCATAAGCGCCTCGTAAGAATGTGTTCTCTGTTTTAAATGTTTAAATTTCTCTGGATCAGAATCAATCAAAGCAGTTACTCTCAATGAAAGATCACTTGCAGTATATAGCATTGCCATGATCGCTTGGCGTTTTTTTCCTTCTAAAAACTCAATCTCTTGCTGCACCGTCTTTTTAGGATTATCTTCCCTTCGAACAATAGTAAGGGTATGTTCTCCTTCGTTAAGACGTTGAATCTCTTGATTCAAGAATAACAGATCTTTATCTTGCGTTACACCCTCAACAAAGGTTGATACTAGCACCTCTAAAGGCATATCTTTATGCCCAAACGTTTTCCCATACTCTCCAAAAGTTGACGTTTCTTTTGAAACTTTTGCAAGAAATACTGGCGTCGCAACACCAGCTGCATTCCACGCCTCCATATGCTCTCGCTCTGATTCTGCGTCCTTCTTCACCTGCTCCCACTGTTTGTCTATCTTTCTCTTCTGAAAAGCCGTAAGGACGCGAAGATCCTTATAACGCTTAAGATTTTCCCATGACCATCCCCGCAGAGGATAATACGCTTTTATCATGAACGTAAGAACTTCTTCCTTTGCAGCATCTCTCACAACAGTTTTATTTAATCGCGCACTATCAAATAACCCCTCTTCAAATGTAGAAACTTCCACCACTTCGTCTACATGAAACTCTTTTCCTGTTTTTCTTCTGAATGCAGGAATAACTTCTGTTTCATAAAACCGAGGATTGTGCAAAAAGTTCAGAGCAGTCTTTTCCTCATCCCAAAATCCCCCATGTACCATTTAACACAAAAGGCTTAATGAGGGAAATTTTTTAAACCTTTTCATTCTCGCCTTTATAAATCTTACCTGTCTAACGTGTCTTTTGCAATGTTTCCAGTGTGACACACAATTTTTCTTATTTTATCCATTACTAAAAAATCCAACTGAGCAGCATCTTTACTTAAATACTTCCTACTTTCCTCCATTATTCTTATTGTCGTTTGAAGAGAATTTACAGCTTCCACCTTATTATTTGTGTGGTGTGCTTTCATCGTCTCTCTAAAGTGGGTATATGCATCATCTAACAATTTGCTGATTTCTTTTTTATTCTGAAGCTCATCCTCGTCTAAATACCTACAAATACGCTTCGCCTGATCTGCCACCTCCTCAAGCCATAACGTTACATTCCACCATTGCAATATTTGCAGCGGCTCCAACTTCAAACTCATAGCGACATCAGCATCAGTTAATGACTTCCGTAAAATCTTTAAAATTAAAAAAGTTAAACGTGTAATATCACCCTCTTTTTGAAACGCGTATTCTTTCTTATGTCCTTCTATTACACTTTCCTTCGCATCTTCTATCATAGACGCGGCCATAATCTCTAATCTTCTAATTAGGGTATTTACTGAAAGTGATTTCGGATCTAAAAAAACACGAGCCGTGATCTTTTTTGATGTTTGTTCCACAATCTCGACAGTAGCTAATTTCTGAAGAATCATTCGAATTTTCGAAGCGTTTGCTGGTAAATCTTTTCCAATAATGTAAATAACATCATAATTCTTCAAATACGCGGAAATGACGAATGTTTTCAGATTTTCGAGATGATGCACTTCATCAAGATTAATCGTAATTTCCTGTTGAGGCTTTTCAGGATTCGTCTTCGGAAGCAGGTACAACGCGCTGTTCGCGCCAAACTCCATCCCAACAAGATCCCCTTTCTTGAACGCGTTCCTCGTCACCCACTCCTTCGGAAGAGACACCACAAACGAAGAATCACCAAACTTTATTAATTTCCTATAAAGCATAGACAACCTCCTCCATGTATATATACCCCTATTGTTCCATATAGGTAAATTATATATAAAGTTATCTCTTCTCCACCATCTAGAACTCTGAAAGAGGTGAACATGTTGAGCAAGAGAATCACAAAAATAACAAAAGGAAAAAAATGTGACTACTGCGATGACTTCGCAGCCATTAAAATCAAAGAAGACGACCTTTACACCTATTTATGTGAATGGTGCTCCCAACACCAAGAACAAGCAAAAAATTCTCTCCCACCTTAAGTTGACTGAGGCACTATATCAGCAGCTTTTGTCTTGTGGAATACCGTGTATGTCTTCAAGGTTACCACGCCCTCCATCTCTCTCACCTTGTTCACGCTCTCCTTCATCTTTTCCTCGCTTGCCGTCTTCAACGCTGTCAGCAGGTCAAACTCACCAGCAACACGATGCAGACGGTCAACAACAGGACCAAGCCTCTTTATGGTTGTGTACACTCTTTCCCTTAACCCAGCCTTTGAAACGATAAGCACATAGGTTAACATCACTTCAGAGAACTATCTTGACAATAAAAGGATTTCTATATCTGATTAACAGGTTTTTTCGCGTACTTACACCCTTTTTTCAGAGGACACCTCCCACACAAAGGATTCTTCCTGCAAAGGCGTTTCCCATGCTCAACCAACAACGCATGAAACTCATTATATACCTCAACCTCTTTAGGAAGACCACACTCAACACTCTCTTTCAGCGCCTCATACTCGACCTTTTCCTTGCACAGCCCCAACCGAGAAAAGATCCTCCTCGCGTAACTGTCAGCAACAAAAAAAGGCTTTTTCCCAGCGTACAACAAGATCGAATCAGCAGTCTCAGGGCCAATCCCCTTTACAGCCAACAATTTTTCTCTCACATCAGCCTTTTCAAAGAACCCTTTCAAACTTCTTCCACTCAACATTCCAAAAAGATGCTTTATCCTTTCAGCCTTTTGATTAAAAAATCCAGAAGAACGAATCAGCAAGGCTAACTTCTCAATGGGTATTTTTTCAATCGCCCCTCTTTCAAGCGCCTGTTTTTCTTTTAATAGAAGCAGGGACTTCTCCGCATTCTTCCATGATGTATTCTGAGCAAGCACAGCACCCACCATCACCTCAACCATTCCGCCCTCAGTTTCAGGAAGACCATACTCCCCTTTGTGATACCCACAGCCGTCACACTTTTCGCTTTCTGACACCAACGGCCACCATCCTTGACGGCCATACGCTTTCAACAACTTCTCGTACACATCTTTAGGAGACATTACTCTAAACGAGGATCTAAAAAGATATAAATAAGCATTGCCACACTCCCTTTATGTTTTTTTGGAAGAAAGAAGAACCAATCCAGGCACCACAAGCCCCACAAGAAGAGCCCCTCCCAGCCTTCACTCCAAACATTCCAGCTTTATCCCTTAAAAAAATTCTTGAATACGCAGACACCATCGTCGTCTACTTAAAATTGCTTATCAAACAACTCACAGACTTCAATGCAGCAAAAGACGAATCCAAACGCCAAAGGCTCGCGGAAAGCATCTCCATCACCACTAAATACCTCAACCTCAACGGCCTAGAACTTAAAAACCTTCTTGGCCATCTTGAGCGTCACTATTACGAGCCACTCCTCAACAGCCTCAACCAAACGCTCTCTCGAACCCCAAGGCCAGAACATCAACAACACCTTACCCAAACGCAAGACCACCTGAACACGGTCAAAGAACTCGACACCTTACTCACCCGTCTGATTGGTTATAACGCGCTCCTCAACAAGGAACGAAATCCAACCTTCGCAAAAGACATCCAAAACGAGGTAGAAAAACAGGAACTTGACAAAGAACTTCAAGCATTGGCAGCGAAGATCACTATAGCCCTTCTCGACAAAAAAACCAGCATTCTCAAGGCTATCACTCCAGAACCCCTCAAGTTTTGAAAGACAAGCTTTAAGAATTCTTGCATAAGAGGAGCCTTCATGCTTGACAAAAAAACCTTTGAACACATCAGAAAAGAGCTTCATCACTTTGAAGAACAACGAGAAAAAACCATCCAGCAAGCAAGAGAAACCATCACCCTCTCAAAAAAAATCATCTACGCCCTCCACAGGGGGGATGTCTCCACAGCCAAAACCCACGTGGAAAAAATAAAGGCCCTCATAGCAACACTTAACAAAACAAGATCTTATGAGCTCGGCATCTCAAACACGGCCTTCCAAGAATACGTCGAAGCACTCTGCTACTACGAATTTATTGTCAACAATAAACTTCCCAGCCTGACAAGCCTCAATGTTCGCGTCGAAGACTACCTCCTCGGACTCTGCGACCTGACTGGAGAACTCGTACGAAAAGCAGTCAACCACGCAACCAAGAACGACCTTCAAACAGTCTTACGCATCAAACAACTCGTTGAGGGCATCTACGGAGAATTTCTACAACTAGAGCTGAGGGACTGGGACATGCGCAAAAAAGCCGACAGCCTCAAATGGAATCTCAACAAGCTCGAAGATTTACTTTTCGCTCTCAAAACAGGAAGAAATGTTAAAGAATAATCAGGCGCCAATCACCCGCATTCTTGTCAAAACGTGAGGGATGTAGTGACCATCTCCACCGTACATTCTTTCTTTCCCAAGCTCAACACTTTTCAAGAGCTCATACAGATTTCCAGCAATCATCGTTCCCTTTACTCCCTCCTTCACCTCCCCTTTCTCAAGCAGCTGACCCTCAGCGACCGCCAACGAAAAATCACCACTAGCGCTATCCACTGTATGCAATCCCATCATCCTCTTCACATACAACCCCTTCTTCACAGAAGACAACACTTCTTCCGTAGACCTGTCTCCCTGACCCACTATTAAATTTGATGGGCCAATCGAAGGAGAAGACGCAACACTCCTCATACTGTTGCCTGTACTTCCTTTACTCTCAAGATGACCATAATATGAATCATACAAGAATCCTTTCAACTTCCCATGCTCAACAAGCACTGTCTTTCTTGAAGGAGCGCCCTCATCATCACACTTTCTTGACCTTACCCCTCCCTCAAGCAACGCGTCATCAACAATCGAAAGCTTCTCATCAAACACTTTCTGGCCAACCTTGTCCCAGAACACAGACTTTTTCAAAAATACGTTCTCGGCATCCACAGCAAAATGGAACGAAGAGGCAAGCAGGTCAGCAAACGCCTCGGGATGCATCACCACTTCCATCATCCCGCTCCCCACTTTTTTCTTTTTTCTCATCAACAAGAAACGTTTTACTTCCTCAGCAACTTTCTTTGGAACTAACGGAACAACAGCCTCATCAGTGAACCCCAGCGCATTCTTCCCCTGGACAAGCTCGCAATACCGGCTGTTAAACGCCGTTTGCCACTCAACATCGACACCTTCAGAATTTTTTATCCTACACTCCCCCAACGCCCTCGTGTAATTCGCGGACGCAATCTTAGTTTTTTTATCAGCATCTTTCACCTCACTTCTTAAATCTTCCAAGTACTTTTTGATTTCTTCAAACCCAAAAGAAGCAAGCTCTTTATTTTCTTTTACCTCGCTATACTTCCCTTTCTCCTGAAATTTCACAAAATGGTGGTCAGGATTGTTCAGCTTCGCAATTTTAATTGCCGTATCGCAACACTCCTTAAAGCGGGAAAGATTCAGCGTACTCGCCAGCCCAATCTTCTTCCCTAAAACAACGCGCACGCCGAGCCCCTCGCTTATCCCCTCAGAAACATTATCAGGATTGTTCCCCTGCAACGACACGCTCATCACCTCGCTCTTCTCATAAAAAATTTCATAAGCGTCAACCTTTCCCTTTACATAATCCTCAACCTCGCCCATCATCCTTGCCCACCAACCTGCGCTTTTTCCAGCAGCATGTGCGGAGCGCCGTCACTCACGGGAACACCCTGACCGTTCTTCCCGCAGGTGCCGTGAGAAAACTTAAGGTCTTTTCCAAACAACACAATCTGAGGAAGAATCTTCAAGATCGAGCCTTGCAACGACACGGCCTTCACCATCTCAGCAAGATCACCCTTTTCCACTTTGAAACCATACTGAGCGTTAAACAAAAACTCTCCGGTAGCTGGATTCACCTCACCACCAGTCGTGCCCTTCAAATAATATCCTTCCTTCACTCCACTGAGCATTTCCTCGAACGAAGCGTCACCCTCATTGATGTATGTGCAACGCATCCTCGGAATCGCAGGGTACGCCAGAGACTCAGCGCGGCCATTCCCAGTAGGAACAGCATTCATCTTTGCCGCAGTCTCCCTCGAATGCAAGAAACTTTTCAACACACCACAGTCAATCAACACCGTTTTCTGACCCTCCACCCCCTCATCATCCACAGGAACCCACCCATACACTCCTTCCCTTGTTCCATCATCGATTAATGTTAGACCATCAGCACCAATCTTTTTCCCAATCTTATTTTTCAACAAGGAATTGTTCTGCAACACAAGATCGGCCTCACACCCGTGGCCAACAGCCTCGTGAGCAAACACCCCACCAAGACGCTGATCAGCCACCACTGGAAAAACACCGCCAATCGGATGCTTCGCGCTCAACAAGGCCTCAGCCATCCTCATCGTTTCTTGCATTTTTTCTCTCGCACCCTCTAAAATTTCATACCCCTTATGACCTCGGTCAACATCATAAAAATTTTCCGATTTTATCCCTTCCTTCGCGAACGCCTGCACCATTATCCCAGAAACAACATCATCCCACTCAACACTCGTTCCTTCCGAATTTTCAAAAAGCACGTTTTTCACAGACTCAGTATACAACATCCTGCAACTATTCACTCTCTTAAAATTGTCACGAACATCCAACCTCAGCACGTCCTTCTTTTTTTCCTCCAAAGAAATATCCTTAGGATGAACCTCGCATTTCGTTTTTATCTTCTTTTGAAACGCCTTCAACACCGGGAGTTTTACTCCCTTTCTAAAACTCCTCGCAGCAGCCAACGCCTTCTCCACAAGATCTTTCCCTTCTTTTTTGGAAGAGAACGCGATACCCTCCCCTCCCTTATACAAGACACGCACAGAAAACAGCTGACTCGTATTTGAAGAAAGTTCTTTTACTTCTCTGTCAAGAACCTCAATCGTCGTTCTCTCTCCAGCAACAGACTTCACCTCGGCGTAGCCAACGCCTTTTTCAAGCGCATATTCCAACACGGCGTGCATCAGGAACGTGTCTCGCCTTTCTTTATAAGGATTTTTATCCAAAAAACCTGTAGAATCCCCTTCTGCAACAATCTTTAAATAGCATCACCAACTCAAGCCAGCGAAGGCTAACGACAATGCACCCGACAACCCTACGAACCCACACCTGCGGAGAACTCACCGATTCAGACCTCAAAAAGCACGTCACCCTCTGCGGATGGGTCAGCACCAGAAGGGACCACGGGGGCATCATCTTCATTGACTTACGAGACAGATATGGCCTTACCCAAGTTGTTCTTGATCCCCAAAAAATTCCACAGTCAAACCATCTCAGAAGAGAATGGTGCATCCAAATCTCGGGAACAGTGCGCTCAAGACCAACAGGCATGGAAAACAAAAAACTCCCCACAGGGGCAATAGAAGTAGAAGCAAAAACTCTCGTCATCCTCACAGAATCAGCAACACCACCCTTCGAAATCGATGATAGGATTGAGGCAAACGAAGACTTACGTTTACAGTACAAGTATTTGGATTTACGACGACCAGCAATGCAAGAACACTTACAGACAAGACACAACGTCAGCCAAGCGGCAAGGGCATACTTAAGCTCTCAAGGCTTTCTAGAAATAGAGACGCCTCTTCTCGTCAAACCAACCCCAGAAGGAGCACGCGACTACTTAGTACCAAGCAGAGTCAACCCAGGAAAATTCTACGCGTTACCCCAAAGCCCGCAATTATACAAACAACTCCTCATGGTCGCGGGCTGCGACAGGTATTTCCAGCTCGCACGATGCCTCAGAGACGAGGACTTGCGCTCAGATAGGCAACCAGAACACACCCAAATCGATTTAGAGATGAGCTTCGCCACACAAGAAGACATCTTCAGGGCAGTCGAAGGATTAATGGAAGCGATCTTCCAGACAAGAAACATCCAAATAAAAAAGCCATTTTTAAAACTCTCTTACCGCGACGCGCTGTCCCTTTACGGCTCAGACAAACCAGACCTCAGGTTTGAGCTACACCTTGTTGACGTGACTGACATTGCGGCAGCGTCCACCTTTGAAGTCTTTACCGCAGCAATCAAGAACAAAGGCATCGTCACTTGCCTTAACGCCGCCGGCTGCGGAACACTCTCAAGAACAGAACTCGAGGCGTTAATAGAGCTAGCGAAGAGGCACCACGCGAAAGGCCTCGCATGGGCAAGAGTCAACCAAGGAAAACTCGAAAGCTCCATCGTCAAATACTTTGATGAGCACGTCCAAAAACAATTCATCAAGGCGACGAAGGCCAAAGACGGAGATTTGTTATTATTTGTCGCAGACACGTTCAAAACGGCATGCACCAGCCTCGGTCAAGTCAGGCTGGCAATCGCAGAAAAACTCAACCTCATTCCAAAAAACGAATACACCTTCTGTTGGATCATAGACTTCCCTCTCTTCGCTTGGAACGAGCAAGACCAACAATGGGGGCCAGAGCACCACCCTTTTTGCATGCCCAAGGAAGACCATATCAAATTCTTAGAAACAGATCCAGGAAAGGTCTCAGCCACACTCTACGACCTTGTCTTAAATGGCGTTGAGCTGTGCTCAGGGAGCCTCCGCATCCACAAGCCAGAACTTCAAAAGAAAATCTTCTCCATCATCGGACTAAGCGACCAAGAAGCAGAAGAAAAATTCGGATTCTTGCTTGAAGCTTACAAGTACGCGGGCCCACCCCATGGAGGCGTTGGCATCGGCATGGATAGGCTAGTCGCTCTTCTCTTGGGATTAAACGATATCCGCGAGGTCATCGCCTTTCCAAAGAATAAGGCAGCGGAATGCCCCATGGACGGTTCACCAAGCAACATAGACGAGAAACACCTCAAAGAACTCCACCTCAGACTTGATATTCTCAAGAAAAAATAGCCTTTCGAAACCTTTAAATATACAATTATCACTACTAAGTTGTTACTATGGGTTTGATAGAAAGACTTTTCAACAGAAATCCAGAAGAACGCGCAAACCGCGAACATCTCAAAGCTGCAGAACTTATGCAAAAAGCCGAGCAAGCGCCTACAGTCCACCGCGCAATACCCTTTCTTGAACGCTTCAAAAAACTCGTCGAACATTCCAACACTAAAGATACCTATCCACCAAAAGACGCAGAAGAAATTCTCGCCAGAAAAATCTTCGAAGAAGCAAAACACAACTACCCAAGGAGCATTCGCCTTAACGAACCTCCAGGCAGACCTTCCCTGGAAGACGCTCTTGATATGACTGTTAACTTCTATAGCCATGGCGCACCCTTTGTCGGACTCAAATACTTAGACCCAAAAGCAACTAGAAAACTCGCTTTCCAAAGAGCTTACCAAGACCTCACCGTGCCTCTCGTCGCTACGGCAACCACACACCACGGCGATCCACAGGCTGATATGCTTGTTCTTCTCGAAGACTACGACACCATCTGCTCAAGACATGTTCAATACGTTGGAGAAGAGCCTTCTTTTCTGGTAAGAACACCAGAAGGCAGGTCTGTCCCTCTCACCACATTTATATACACTCAAGCTTTTACTCACACGCTCACAGTCATCCAAAAAAGCTTTGAAGAACTTACTTCTCTTGAACTCGCAGAACCGGCCTATCACGAATGGTTCTCCCACCAAATGGAAGTCTTTGACTATCTCGCAAGCTGCGACCCAAGCGCCCTCGCGTCAGGAGCGTCCAAAGAGGAACTCGAAGAAATCGCGCCCTCTATCTTAAGCGAAAAAGCAATTTCCCAACACCTCTATAACTGCAGAGTTGAAGAAGCCCAAGATCAACTTGACAGAACTTTCAAAAAAACCTGCGCAGACAGAGAACCACGAGAAGTTTCAGAAACTCTTCTCGAAAGGCTCGCACAACTCACTGAACACCACTCAGGTCTCCTTGGTGAAACAGCACAAGACATCTACAAACAAGGACAAGCTATCCTCGCACGAACCTATAATCTCCCTGAAGCGTCAGCAAAGAAAGACATCTCACTCAACTAAAGCTTCTCAGCGGTATAAAACCCCAACACATAACTCAACGCGTGACTTGCTCTCAACGGCTTCTTCGCCTCAGGCGTCAATCTCAAGGAAATATTTAGCCGATCACGCATTTCTTGAGTGAGACCAAACTTATCATCCCCAAACACGAAGAAGATTTTCTTTTTTTCCTCTTTTTTAAGAAAAGTTTTCAACTCCTTCTCATTTTTAACCGCGCGCTTTGAAAAGCCAACTAAGATTCCCTCTTCCTTAAAGCTGTTTACTACTTTTAACTTAAACTCATTATAAATAATACCTTTTGTCTCTTCTTTCGCTTTCTCCAACAGCCTAGCAAAATCTTTTTCCTTCGTCACAATAATCAAAGGAAGTTTAAAAATCCAACACACTCTCAAAAAATCAGCAACCTCCTCTTTCAGCGAAGGATTCTCCAATACCACATTCAAATTTTCCATATTAACCTTTACTGGTAAACCCTTTTCCCATAAAAATCTTTCACTCACCCCACACTTATACTCGACAATACCTTTATTCTTTCTCAATTCAAGATATAATAAAGAATCCCACTTTTCCTCATCAGGAACAAACCCTTCCCTCCTCAAAAAAGGATTCACATGCCGATACAACGAAGAAGCAGAAATCTTAATCTTCTCATAAAATTTTACTTGAATCTTATACCTCTTCTCCTTTCCCTTCAGCGCATTAAACGCGTCTCTCTCTAATTCTGAAAATTTCAACTCCTTCCAAGCGGACTTCACCTCAGCAATCCGCTCGACCTCTTCTAAATAAATAAGTTCCTTTATATCAATGTGCTCAGCCTTAACCTCAAGCACCAGCCCCCTCTCCTCAAAAACAACCCCTCTCCCGAGAGCCTGAATCTTTCTTTTCAGGGTCTCAACATCCATCCCAAACCTCGCTAAAAAAACAAGCAGCTCCATTCATTATCCCACAAAGAAAAGCAATATAAGACTTCCTTTTCCTCCTTGGAAATGCTTAAATAAGAACTTAAAACTTCTCTCTTGTCTGCGGGAGTACCGAAGCGGACAAACGGGATAGCCTCAAGAAAGCCCTTTTGGGAACTGAGGATCTTTATCCGATGTAAGAAAGCTATTGGCTTAGTGCCTTCGAAGGTTCGAATCCTTCCTCCCGCATTTTCTTTTCCAAAAACCCTCTCGAAACCTTTAAAAGACCCCCACCTCAAAAGCTTGCTAGATGGAAAACCTCCTTGACCTCGCAAACAGGCTTCTCTCAGACGCGAGACAAGCACTCAAGAGCCTCAAGAAAAACCCAGAAAAGGCAAGAAGCTACCTCCGAACGATTAGAGCACTCAGCGAAGAAGAACTCAGCGTTGTCTTATCCACCTTTCAATTAGGACAAGAAGAAAAGGCCTACTATTTTAACACTCAAGAAAAAACAAAAGCAATCGCCCAAGCTGCACAAGCAGCAGCAAAAGCCCTCGAAGAAGGAAGAACTAAAGAAACAAAAAAATTCCTCGAGATGATCATCAGCTTAGAGAATACGCTCATCAAACAAGAAAAAACAAGAAAACTCGAGATCATCGCGGTCAGCAAGGCAACAGCAGAAGCAGCAGTCCTCCTTCTCTTACGAACCTACGCAGACCCCTACCTCCAATACATGGGAAAGCAAATCGACATCATCGACTACAAAATCAGCCACCTTGACGAACTCCTCAAAGAAAAACTCAAAGAACAAAAAGAAGACATCAAAACAAGGATCAAAAAATTTTTCGGCAGAGAAGAACGACCAGCAGAAGAAAAAAAAGAACTCCAACAAGAAACGGAGCAGCTCTACAAACATTACACCAGCCTTGAAGAACACCCAGTGTGGGTTCCGCACATGAAAAAAGACGAACCTTACGCACACTTATTCTCAGACGCGTTTTACTTAACCATTCTCGTCATTATCGCAGGAAGAACCCTCATCAAACACCTTCCAGGCTACATCGGAAAGAAACTTGAACAACGAAGAATCGAACGCACCTTCTTCAGACTCAGCACACAGTTCAAACGAAGAATTTTAATCATGCAAGAACACCTCAGAGCACAAGCGGCACTCAACCAGACACTCATCGGCCACCTTACGCTCTTGGAAGAGGCGCTTACCATCCTCGCAGCAACAGCGCCAGAACAAACGCGACAACAACTCCGAGAAACCCTTAAAAAACTTAAAGACCAACGGGCATTGAGAGAAGAAGAAACAAAAAAACTTCTTACTGAAGAAGCAAAAACCCTTGGAGAACAACTCGCAAGCGAGACACAGCAGCTCATCAAAAGAAAATAGCTATGCAACCACCAAAAAAAGCACTCTCCACCAACAACCATACTCTCCTCTGGACAAAAGGAGATCTGCACACGCACTATGGTGTTTTAAAAGAAAAAGACATCAAAAAAGCCAAGCATACCATCACCTCCCACTTAGGAACCGTCTTCCATGTCTTTCCTCCAAGCTTTCCAGACCTCCTCAAAAAAGCACAACGCGGACCACAAATCATCCTCACCAAAGACATAGGATTAATCCTCACAGAAACATCTTTAACAAAAACCAGCACCGTCCTTGAAGCAGGATCAGGATCAGGATTCTTAACATGTCACTTGGCAAGGTTTGTGAAAAAAGTCATTAGCTACGACCAACGCGAAGACTTCCTCATCATCGCCAAGAACAATGCAGCACTCTTCAATTTCAAAAACATCACTTTCAAACAAAAAAACGTTTACGAAGGCATTGATGAAAAAGGTTTAGATGTCATCGTTTTAGACCTTCCAGAACCAGAACGAGCCTTACAACACAGCTATGACGCCTTAGCCATCGGAGGCTACCTTGTTTGTTACTTGCCAAACATCACCCAAGTCATGGGCCTTGTCAAGAACGCACAGCCACTCTTCCACACCCTTAAAATCACAGAATTACTCGAGCGGCCATGGCACGTCGAAGAACAACGCGTTCGCCCCATGTCACAAATGATCGGACACACCGGGTTCTTATGCTTCTTTAGAAAGGTTTAAGTTAAAAAGCAAAACCTCTCAAAAACCAAGCGGATCAATTATCATTCAT